>NZ_DKJX01000020.1:3031-3328 GCF_002454935.1 Massilia sp. UBA6681 | reverse complement strand
CGCCTGCAATCGGTCCTGATCGCGCCGCGCGCGGGCGGACGCCACGTCGCCGTGATCGACGGCGAGACGGTGCGCCTGGGCGGGAGCTTTCGCGGCGCGCGCGTGGCCCGCATGACCGAGAACCAGGTCGAGCTGGTGCGCGGCCGCGAGCGCCAGGTGCTGCGCCTCGACCCGGTGGACGGCACGGCCGCCGCCATCACGCCTGCCGCCCAATGACGAATCGCTCGATGCCACGGACCATGATGAACAAGCTCTCCTTGACCAGCGCCGCCGTCGCCGGCGCGCTGCTGCTCGCCG
>NZ_DKJX01000020.1:0-2793 GCF_002454935.1 Massilia sp. UBA6681 | reverse complement strand
GCCGGCGCGCTGCTGCTCGCCGGCTGCCAGACCGGTTCGCAGCACGAGACCTATGACGCGATCGGCAAGGAGATGGCCAAGGCCCAGGCCAGGCCCGCCGCCGCGCCCGCGGTCGACGATGCCGTCGCCGCGGCGCTGCTGCCGCCGGCCAGCGCGCTGGCCAGTCAGCTGCCCAAGGCGCGTCCGGCACTGGAGGAGCGCTTCAACGTCGCGTTCAACAATGTGCCGGCGCAGCAGTTCTTCCGCTCGATCGTGGCCGGGACCCGCTACAACATGCTGGTCCATCCAGAGGTCTCGGGCAACATCAGCGCCAACCTGAAGGACGTGACCATCGCCGAGACCCTGGAAGCGATCCGCGACATGTACGGCTACGACTACAGGATCGACGGCACCCGCATCACGATCCGTCCGCTGACGATGCAGACCCGGATGTTCCAGGTGAACTACCTGACCGCCAAGCGCCGCGGCACCTCGAACCTGCGGGTCAGCTCGACCTCGGTGGCGGACGCGGGCCGGGACGGCAGCGGCAACCGCAACAACACCGGCAGCGGCCAGGGCAACCAGGGCAATGACAGCGGTTCGAACACGCTTGGCGGCGGCAGCGTGCAGCTCGACAGCACCGACATCCGCACCACCTCCGACAACGATTTCTGGAGCGAGCTGAAGGCCGCGCTGGAAGCCATCGTCGGCTCGAAGGAGGGCGGGCGCAGCGTGGTGATCAGCCCGCAGTCGGGGGTGCTGGTGATCCGCGCCATGCCGGAAGAGCTGCGCAGCGTCGACGCCTACCTCAAGGCCACCCAGCTGGCGGTCGACCGCCAAGTGATCCTGGAAGCCAAGATCCTCGAGGTGGAGCTGAACGACAGCTTCCAGAGCGGCATCAACTGGGCTTCGTTCGCCTCGATCAGGAGCTCGCACCCGAACCGGGTCTCGGGCGGGATGATCGCGCCGGGCGCCAACCTGGCGCCGCTGCCCTATACCGGCGGCCAGCCGCCACCCATCAACAACGGCCAGGGCCTGGCGGCCAGCACCGGCTTCTCACTGTCGAACGCGGCCACCGCGGCCGGGTCGCTGTTCGGCTTCGCCTTCCAGACGAATAATTTCGCGGCCCTGATTTCCTTCCTGGAGTCGCAGGGCCAGGTGCACGTGCTGTCCAGCCCGCGCGTGGCGGCGATGAACAACCAGAAGGCGGTGCTCAAGATCGGCACCGACGAGTTCTTCGTCACCGGCGTGACCAACACCGTCAACACCACCGACAACGGCACCACCAATACCCCGAGCGTGACCCTGCAGCCCTTCTTCTCGGGCGTGGTGCTGGACGTGACGCCGCAGATCGACGACAAGGGCAACATCCTGCTGCACGTGCACCCTTCCGTGAGCCAGGTCTCTACGGTGACCAAGAACGTCGACCTCGGTTCGGCCGGCACCCTGACCTTGCCGCTCGCGGCCTCGGCCACCTCGGAGCTGGACAGCTATGTGCGCGGCCAGAGCGGCCAGGTGGTCGCGATCGGTGGCCTGATGCGCCAGGTATCGAGCGGCGACGTCGACCAGCTGCCCGGCGCGAGCAAGGTGCCGGTGCTGGGCGCGCTGTTCCGCAACAAGACCCGCATGAGCCAGAAACGCGAGCTGGTGGTCCTGATCAAGCCGACCATCGTCGACGGCGCCAACGACTGGAGCCAGGACCTGCTGGACGCGAGCCGCCGCATCGAGGCGCTGGATCCGCGCACCCGGGAGCGCCGCTGATGTACGCGGCCCACTTCGGCTTGCGTGAGCTGCCCTTCGGGATCACCCCGGACACCAGCTTCTTCTTCGGCAGCGCGCGCTCGCAGGAAGCGCTGAACACGCTGCTGGTGGCGGCGCGCAGCGGCGAAGGCTTCATCAAGATCACGGGCGAGGTCGGCACCGGCAAGACCCTGCTGTGCCGCAAGTTCATGGCGACGCTGGGCGAGGGCTTCGTGACCGCCTACATCCCGAACCCCTACCTGGAGCCGCGTACCCTGATGCTGGCCCTGGCCGACGAGCTGGAACTCGATCTCGCGCGCGACGTCGACCAGCACCAGGTGCTCAAGGCGATCAACCTGCGCCTGCTCGAACTCGCGGGCCAGGACCTGCGCGTGGTGCTGTGCCTGGACGAGGCGCAGGCCATTCCCGTGGAGAGCCTGGAAGCCCTGCGCCTGCTCACCAACCTGGAAACCGAGAAGCGCAAGCTGCTGCAGATCGTGCTGTTCGGCCAGCCGGAACTGAACCGCAAGCTGGAACTGGAATCGATCCGCCAGCTGGCCCAGCGCATCACCTTCCACTACCACCTGGGCGCGCTCAGCCGCGACGACATGGACTATTACGTGGCGCACCGCCTGCGCGTGGCCGGCTTCACCGGCGCGCGCCTGTTCTCGCGCGCGGCGATCCGCGGGCTGTACCGCGCCAGCGGCGGCGTGCCGCGCCTGGTGAACATCATGGCGCACAAGGCCCTGATGCTCAGCTACGGCGAGGGCAAGCGCGAGGTGGCGGGCAGCCACGTGGCGACGGCGGCGCGCGATACGATCGGCGTCGGGCGCACCATCTGGACCTGGCTGCTTGGCGGCGCCGCGGTGTTCTCGACCGCCGCCGGCCTGGCATGGGTGTTTGCACGATGAGTCTCATCAACCGGATGCTGCAGGACCTGGACGCACGCGCCGGACAGCCCGGAGCGGCGCCGCTGCCGTCCGACGTGCGGCCGGTGCCGGCGCCCGCGCGCGGCTGGCCATTGAGCCGGGTCGCCATCGCCGCCGGGGTCGCGGCGGTCGTGACGGCTGCGGG
>NZ_DKJX01000113.1:0-9007 GCF_002454935.1 Massilia sp. UBA6681 | reverse complement strand
CGGCGCCGCAGCAGTCCCAGGCCCAAGGGCCGGCCCGGCCGCCATCGCAGCCGCAGTCCGGACCCGGCATTCCGCCGCCACCCGGCGTCGGCCGCGCTGCGCCAGCGGGTCCGACGCCGGCCCAGCCACCGCGGCGCGCGCCGATCCGGCTGCGCTGGTGGATCGCCGCGCTGGCGGCGCTGTGGCTGATCTGGGTCATGGTGCGCCCGGAGGGCAGCCGCATCGAGCGGCGCATGGAACGTGCGGTCGCGCTGGCCGTCGAGTGCAAGGCCAGGGACGCGCAGGACGAACTGATCGCGCTGCGCAGCACCCGCGCCACGCCCGAGCAGCTGCGCCAGGTGCAGCAGTCGCTCAACAAGGCGGCCGCCGACTGCACGCGCGCCGAGCAGCGCGCCAGGGCCTGGCTTGACGCCTCCGGCGCGATCAAGAAACTGCGGCGGGCGCGCGCCTACGACAAGGCGCTGGCCAGGCTGGCCGTGTTCACCAAGCGCTGGGGCGAGGACGACCAGACCCGCGCCCTGCGGCTGGAGATCGTCGACGAGCGCGAGCACCCGCTGGCCGATCCCTCCCGCAACGAGTGAGCGGCTATCCGAGCCAAGCGTCAGCCACGTTTTTCGGCACCGGTGTATGCTGGCCGGCAAGCAGACAGCTGGAGTCAACGATGAAAACGAGCATGTTGAGCACGCTGTTGCTGCTTGCCGCGCTGGCAGGCTGCAGCCGTGACGAGGAAGCGATGGGGCCGGCCCAGCGCGCCGGCAAGGCGCTGGACGAGGCCGGTGCGAAGGTCTCGCGCCAAGTGGACCAGGAACTGGCCAAGGTCGACCGCGCGACCGAAGAGGCGCGCGAGAAGGTCGTGGATGCCACCCGCGACGCCAAGGGCGGCCTGAAGCGGGCTACCGAGGAAGTCGGCAAGAAGGTCGAGAACGCGGGAGAAAAGATCCAGGACGTGGTCGACTGAACCGACGGGCCGCGTCGTTCTCAGGCAAACGCCGCCTTGTCGACATGTGCGTGGTGGCCCGGCAGGAGCGACAGCACATCGTCGAACGCGACGGGTTTGTTCAGGTGATGTTCGATCCCGGCCGCCGCCGACCTGGCGCGCGCAAGCTCGTCGCTCCAACCCGTCAGCGCCACCAGCCGCGTACGTTCATCGAGCAGTCCCGACTCGCGGGCGCGGATGGCGACCTCGTATCCCGAAATATCGGGCAAGCCAATGTCGAGAAACATGACGTCTGGCCGCCAGCCTCCGAGCGTGGCGAGGGCGCTCGCACCGTCATGGGCGAGCGCGACGGTATGCCCCTCGGATTCGAGTAGCGCTTGCAACATCTGTGCCGAATCAACATTGTCGTCGACGATCAGGATCCGGCTTCCGGCAGGGCCGCAATGGATGGCATCGGTGGACGGTGCGGCGGCCGGGATGGCTTCGGCGAGCGGAAGAACCAGCTCGAAACGCGCTCCCTGTCCGGCCCCATCGCTGGCGGCGGTCAAGCTCCCGCCGTGGGCCGCAACCAGGTGATGCGATAGCGCCAGCCCAAGCCCGAGCCCGCTGTTGCCATGCATGCCGCTGGCATGTTCCTGGCTGAACAATTCGAACAGACGCGGCAGCATGGCGGCCGAGATACCGCGGCCGTTGTCGCTGACGACCAGTACGGCCTCGGCGCCGCGCAACTCGACGGCCAGCGCGATGCGTCCGCCCGGCGGGGTAAACTTGAAGGCATTGTGCAGCAGGTTCGACACGCACTGCGCGATCCGGACCGCGTCGACCCGGACCGGTAACGCGAACGCGGGGATGGTGGCGCTGAACGCATGCTGGCCGGTGTCGATCATGGGCTGGCAGGTCTCGATCGCACTGTCCAGTACCTGGCGTAAATCGATATGCGACGGGCGCAGGTGCAGCTTGCTGGTGTGGATGCGCGAAACGTCCAGCAAGTCGTCGACCAGACGCGTCAGCTGTCTGCTCTGGCGGTCGATGACGGCGGCGGCGCGCCCGATCCCGGCGTCGCGCGACGAGGCGCTGATCAATTGGGCGGCCGTGCGGATCGGCGCCAGCGGATTGCGCAGCTCGTGTGCCAACGTGGCAAGGAATACGTCCTTCTGGCGGTCCGCTTCGCGCAGTTCCGCTTCGCGCGCCATCAGTTCGCTCTGGCTGGCGCGCAGCTCTTCCCCCTTCGCACGCAGCTGGCGCATCGCCTTGGTCATGAGGTGGATGACGATGCAGTCGATGACCAGGATCCCGGCGAAGAATACCAGGGCGATCAGGTCGCTCTTCGGCATCAGGTGCAGGGCTACGGGAGGTCCCATGAAGAATGCCCATGCAGCGACCGTGCTCAAGGCGGCGACCAGCAGGCCGGGTCCCAGTCCGGTCAGCCAGGCCGCCAGCAGGACAGCGGGGAAAAAGGAAAGGAAGGGAAATCCGCGCGCGGGCAGTACGCCGATCAACAGGAAGCGTACCCATAGCGCCAGGGCGAACAGGGCGAGGGCGATACCATAGCGCAGGGATTTGCGGGTCGTGTCGATGCTGTGGAAAGGCGAAAGGAGCGAGGCGAGCATGGGAGGAGGGCAAGGCGCGCCCGCTGGTAAATATGCCAGTGTAGAGGGTCGACGCGCTTTTTGGAACAAGCTTATCTATCGTGCGCAGCGTCGCAGCGGGACGTTTCAGGTATTCAGGCGCTGGCGCGCAAGTCAGCCTGGCTCCCCAGCACGGTCGACATCCTGACCTGTCCCTTGCGCCAGGCCTGTTCGAGGTTCTGCTCGATCTCTTCCACGCATACCTGCGACGCATCGCCGAAGCCCTGCAGGCCATAGGCGCGGTTGCGTCCGTGCGCCTTGGCCAGGTAGAGCGCCATATCCGCCAGGTTGACCGCGCGTTCCCATGGCAGCAGCACCCCGCCGCAGCTCAGCGGGAAGGGCACGAAGCCGATCGACACGTTCACGCTCAGGGTCTGGCCGCCGTGCGCGATCCTCACCGCCGACACGCCGTCCAGGATGCGCTGCGCCACTTCGTCCAGGCCCGCACGCGGGATCGACGGCAGGAAGGCCAGGAATTCCTCGCCGCCCCAGCGCACGATCATGTCGGTCTCGCGCAGGATCTCGCGCAGGCTGGCGGAAATCGCCGTCAGCACCGCGTCGCCCGCCGCGTGGCCCCAGGTGTCGTTGATGTGCTTGAAGTGGTCGGCATCCAGCAGGAACAATGCACCGCATTGTTCGGGCGCCGCGACCTCCACCGGCGTCTCCGGCTGCGGCATGCGGAGCATGGTGTCCAGGAAGTGGCGGCGGTTGTACAGCCCGGTCAGCGGGTCGCGCACGCTCTGCTGCTTGAGTTCCTTGTTTTTCTCGTGGAGCTTGGCGTTGGCCTGGCGCACCTTGCGGTACAGCAGGCCGACCACGACCGATGCCAGGGCGAACACCGCCGCCAGCAGCCACCAGACGCGCTGCTGCAGGTGGTTGACCTGGTTCTCGCTGCGCAGCAGCTCGATCTCGCGCTCCTTCTTCTCGGTCTCGTATTTCTCCTGCAGGTCGAGCACGGCGCGCTGGCGGCGCTTCTCGAACAGCTCGTTCGAAATCCTGCGTTCGCGATGGTAGGCACGCAGCGCGCCGGCCAGGTCGCCGGCGCGCTCGAGCGCCTGGCCGTATTCCACCAGCACGGCCTGCAGCTGCGGCTGGTCGCCCAGGTTCTCGTAGGCGCTCATGCCGGCTTCGATATGGCGCTTGCCTTCCTCCAGGCGGCCGGTGGCCAGATAGGCCTGGCCCAGGTTCAGGCGTGCGGTCGCTTCCAGCCCGGCGTTGTTCAGCGCGCGCGCCGCCGTGATGGCCTGCTCCGCGAAGCGCGCGGCATCGCGGTAGTCGCGCAGTTTCAGGTAGCAGTCCGACAGGTTGACCAGGGTACGCGCCACCATTGCTTCGGCGCCGAGCGAGCGCTCGATCGCCAGGCTATCTAGCAGCGCCTTCAGGCCGCGCGCATACTGACCGGTGTCCACGGCCAGGCCATACTCCGCGTGCTTGAGGGTTGCCATGCGCCCCGGCGAATCGGTTTTGCGCGCAGCTTCGATGGCTTCGGACAGCGCTTCGAAACCCTTGTCATACGCGCGCATCTGCGTGTACAGCCGAATCAGCGCGTTGAGCGACATGACGATCTGGGTCGGATCGCCATGCTTGCGCGCCAGTGCCACTGCGGCCTGCAGGCGTTCGAGCGCTTTTGGGAAATTTCCTTCCTCCGCATACGATTCACCCCCAGAAATCGTGGCGCGGACTTGCAGCTCGATATTATTCGTCCGATAAGCGAGCCGTTCGGCCTCCCAGTGATAACGATGCGATTGCGCCAGCTCGGAACGACGATAAGCCATGTATCCCTTGATTAGCAACCCTTTGGCAATCGCTTCATCGGCGCCGTAACGGCGCCCAAGGGCCACCAGCTCGTTGGACACGGTCTCGGCGGCCTCGTGTTTACCGAGACCGTAGTAGCCGTGCGATAGCTGATTGAGGAATTCGATGCGCTGGGCGAGAGGCGCCGCCCGTCCCTCCGGCTCGGCCGCCAGCAGCAGCGGCAGAGCGCGCTCTGGCACGTACTTGTTGAGCTCACGGATTTCCGACAGCCGCTGCGCCAGCGGCACAGAGGTGTCCGCCTCTGCGCCGGTTGCAAGGGATGACACCATGCACAGCGCCGCGGCGAGCACGAAACTACGCGAGCGCGCCAGTGATCGGGAGAGGGATGAGGGCATGGAAAGGTCTCGGGACAGCGGAAAATCCGTCTTTTTGATTCAAACCATTATATTCCTGTTGCAAACCGGAAATTCAGTTTCTCTTCAAATTTCACCAAAATGACACATATGCATAGGGAATAAAATCGATTCTCATTGGCGCTGTCCTCCTTAGCTATGGATGACTCCGATCGAGAGGCGCAGCAATTGCTCCACCGTCGTGATCCGTCCGCCATCGAGCGCCCGGCGCCAGCCCAGGTAGTTCGGCAGGTAGCGCGAAGCTACTCCGCGGAAGCGGCTCAACCACTGCCGGAAGCGCTGGTGGTAGGCATTCACATTCTGCACATGGATGGCTCCGGCAACGGCGCGGCGTACCCGCACGCCCGCACGCAGGTTCACCGCCTGGTGTGCAATGCCATGCTTGCGGGCGAAACGGCGATACGCCGCATGGGCGTCGCTGACCAAGAGCACCTGCCGGTCGAGCCGGGACAGCAGATGGCGCTCCAGCTGCGCAACCGTCAAGGCGCCACGGCCGACCACGGCATCGACGGTCTGGCCACTGCGGTCGCGCGCCACCAGAATACAGTCGAGCTCGCGTGAAATGCCGCGCTTGCTGGCCCGGCCGCCACGCCGGCGTGCTGGGCGGTCCAGCTTGCGCGCGCCTTTCTGCGACTCCAGCATGAACATTTCGTCAGCCTCGGCAATGCCGCCCAGGGGCGTCGGCTGGGCATGCCTGGGGCCCTCCAGGAAACGGTGCCGCCAGCGAAAAGCGGTGTTGCGGTGCACGCCGATCTCGCTGGCGGCTGCGCGCACCGATTTCGAGTCGAGCACGGTGCCCAGGTAATCGAGCCATTTTTCACGTAGCCGCAGCCGCGCCAGCGGCGTGCCGCTCAGATCGTTATAGGTGCGACCGCAGGCGCGGCAGCGGTAGCGCTGCAAGCCGTTCGCTTGCCCATGCCGGTAGTAAGGTTCGCAGGCGCAGCTGGGGCAGCGACGCGACGCTCCGCCGATCTGGCCGATGAGGGCGATCACCTGGTCCAGCCCGGCAGCGGGATGCAGGGCAGCCAGCGTCTGCAGGCGCTGGGGCAGGTTCAGTGCAGGGAGTCTGGCAAACCACTTCTTGAAATACGGCGCGCGCATGGTTGTTCCCGTCTGTGGTGACAGGCATTCGACCAGGAAGCAGCTCAGCAGTTCCGCGCTCATCCATAGTTAAGGTTGACAGCGCCTTCTCATTTGGCATTCGCCCCCTGTTTTCGACTGCTTGTCGCAAACGGCTGGAGCCGGCACCAGGCCTTCCCTATAGTCGCCCCAACAACAATGCGAAGGGGGAGACATGCTGGAACTGCACGCGGTAAGCAAACAATTCGGCAAGGACGTGAAAGCGGTGGACGGCGTCTCGCTGTCCCTGGGCCAGGGCGTGGTCGGCCTGATCGGCCATAACGGCGCCGGCAAGTCGACCCTGATGGGGATGATCGCCACCTTGACGCGCCCCAGCAGCGGCCAGATCCTGTTCGACGGCTGCGACATCGTGAAAAAGCCGGACGCGATCCGGCGCCGCCTCGGCTACCTGCCGCAGGATTTCGGCGTCTACCCGAACCTGAGCGCGTTCGAGTTCATGCAGTACTTCGCGGCCCTCAAGGGCGTGCGCGACGCTGCGCGGATCCGCCGGCTGCTCGAGCTGGTCAACCTGCACGACCAGGCGCACCGGCCCGCGGCCTCGTTCTCCGGCGGCATGAAGCGCCGCCTGGGCATCGCCCAGGCCCTGCTGAACGACCCCGACATCCTGGTGGTCGACGAGCCCACGGCCGGACTCGACCCGGAGGAGCGGCTGCGCTTTCGCAACCTGCTCGCCGAGCTGGGCTTCGGCAAGCTGGTGATCCTGTCGACCCACATCGTGTCGGACGTGGAGAGCATCGCGACCGAACTGGCGATCATGCGCGCCGGCCGGCTGGTGGCGCACGAGACGCCGGATGCGGTCCTGCGGCATGCGCGAGGCCGGATCTGGAGCGCCAGCGTGCTTGACGCCGACTATGCGGCGCTGCGCGAGCGCGTGCACGTGCTGCAGGCCCAGCGCCAGGAAGGGCGCATGCTGCTGCGCATCGCCCACCCCGAGTTGCCCTGCCTGGGCGCGGTCAATGCCGAACCGAGCCTGGAAGAAGCCCTGATGGCGCAGCGCTATGCCTTGCAGGCGGAGGCGGCATGAGCTCGCACCCATTGTTCCTGCTGGCGGCCAACGAGGTGCGCCTGCGCCTGCGCCGCCTGTCCACCCTGGCGGCGGTGCTGGCGGTGGTGGCGGTCACCTGGGCCATGATCAGCGATGTCCGCAGCGGCAGCAGCCTGCTGGTGGTGGACGGTGCGCGCGTGCTGTACACCAGCTCGGCGCTGGCGCTGGGCAGCGCCGTCATGGGCGCCCTGCTGTTCAGCCTTGCCGGCTTCTACCTGGCGCGCGGGCGCACCGGCGAAGACCTGAGGAGCGGCATCGGCGGCGTCATCGGCGCGACAAGGGCCGGCGACGCGCTGCTGGTGGCCAGCCGCTGGCTGGGAGCGGTCGGCTCGCTGGTGCTGCTGCTTGGCGCTTTCATGCTCACTACCCTGGCCTGCCACCTGCTGCGCGGCGAAGGCCCGATACACCTCCTCGTCTACCTGCAGACCTATGGCTTGCTGCTGCTGCCCATGGCTTTCTTCTGCGCCAGCTGCGCCGTCCTGTGCGACAGCTGGAGCCCGCTCATGGGCAAGGCGGGCGACCTGCTGTATTTCGTGGTGTGGATGTCGATGCTGTCGCTCGGCGCGGCGGTGGAAGAGGGCGGCGCGGCGTCCACGCTGGCCTGGCTCGATTTCACCGGCCTGGCGCACGCCATGAACGGCCTGCGCAGCCAGGTCGACACGCAGGCCCTGGGCATCGGCATGATGAATTTCGATGCGGCGCTGCCGCCGCACACCCTGCCGCAATGGATGTGGACCACGGCCATGGTGCGCGACCGCTTCTTGTCGGCTGCGCTGGCCCTGCTGCCGCTGCTGCCGGCGGTCCTGCTGTTCCACCGCTTCTCGCCGGACCGCGTCAAGGCCGGCAGGGCGCGCCGGCGCCGTTCGCCCCTGGCCCTGCTCGACGGCTGGCTGCGTCCGCTGGCGCGGCTGGTGACGCCCTTGATGCGCCTGGCCGCGCGCACCCCTGGCCCGGGCGGGCAGGTGCTGGCCGATGCCGCCCTGGTGCTGGTGTCGGCGCCCAGCGCGATCCTGGCGCTCGCAGTCTGCTTCGTGGGTGGCCTGGTGCTCCCAGGCGTGGTCCTGCCCGGCCTGCTAGCCGGCGCCCTGGTGTTCTGGGGCATCCTGTGCAGCGAAAGCACCACGCGCGACAGCAGCGCCGGCTGCGAAGGCCTGAGCGCCGCCATGCCGGGCGGGAGCCGCCGCCGCTTCCTGCGCCAGTGGGCGGCCGCACTGCTGCTCGGCCTCCTGTTCATGGGGCCGATCGCGCTGCGCTGGAGCCTCGTGGAGCCGGTGCGCGCCTTCGCCCTGCTGGGTGGCCTGGTGGCGCTGTCCGGCTGCGCCGCCCTGTTCGGGCAGCTGAGCCGCACGCCGCGCCTGTTCCTCGGCCTGTTCCTGTTCGGCTTCTACGTGATGATCCAGACCAAGGGCATGGCCATGATGGATGCCGTGGGCTTGCACGGCGACGCCAGCCTGCAGTCGGCCGGCGGCTTCCTCGCGGCCGGGCTGGCGGCGGTGGCGGCCGGCATCGCCTGGAGCCGGCGCGGCTAGACCTTGCGAAGGGTGCAGGCGCCTGAAAACGGACGGGCTATACTTGGCCGTCCCGTTCCGACGCGAGGTGATGCGATGTGGAAAACACCCTGGTTCCGCTGGGGCGCCGTGCTCGGCTTTGCGCTCGGCGGCTTCTTCGACGGCATCCTGCTGCACCAGATCCTGCAGTGGCACCATTTGCTCAGCCTGGTGCCGGGCATCGACGACCTGCGCATGCAGGTGCTGTGGGACGGCTGGTTCCATGCGCTGATGTATGTGATCGCGCTCGCCGGCCTGGCCGGCCTGTGGCGCCTGCACCGCCGCGGCACAGGGCAGTGGGGCTGGCCGCTGGTGGGAGCGGTGCTGGTCGGCTTCGGCCTCTGGCACGTGGTCGACACCTTGCTGTCGCACTGGCTGCTGCAGATCCACCGCATCCGCGTCGACAGCGACGATCCGCTGCTGTGGGACCTGTTGTGGCTGGCGCTGTTCGGCCTGGCGCCGCTCGCACTCGGCCTGCGCCTGCGGCGCCACGGTGGCGGCCCCGGCCTGCAGGGCACGGCCGCGATGCTGGCGCTGCTGGC
>NZ_DKJX01000036.1:0-10373 GCF_002454935.1 Massilia sp. UBA6681 | reverse complement strand
CTTAACTGAACGGCATTAGGGCAGAGCCCGGTTTCTCAGGTCGAGCGCTCGCTCGCGCTTCAAGCCTGCTGTTGCAGCAGGAGCACCCAGTACTTGGCCAGGTCGGCGGCGCCGCCCTTGCCGGTGATGCCCTGGAAGGTCTGGATCGCTTCGGCCTTCTTGCCGGCGCGAACCTGTGCCATGCCCAGGCGCAGCTTGGCTTCGTCCGGGGACTTCAGGCCGCCCTTGGCGATACCCTGCTGGATGAAGCCGATACCCTTGTCGGCCTGGTCCATCGTGGCGTAGGCCCAGCCCAGGTTGACGAGGCCGGCGCCGGTCTTGGCCTTGGCCGCGCTCGCTTCACCCGCGGCGATGGTCTTGGCGTCGTCGGCAGCCTGCTTGGTCGCCTTGGTGCGCATTGCAGTCTGGTTCTTGGCATCGCTGCCCTTGCCCAGCACGCCGGCGGCAAAGCCCGCATCCAGCACGCTCTTGGCTTCGGCCGGGAAACCGTCGCGCAGGGCGACTTCAGCCAGGTACATGTAGTGCTCCGGCGGCATTTGCTTCACGGCAGCCATTTCCAGGCGCAGCATGGCAGGGCCATAGGTGGCTTCGTCGAAGCCGGCTTTACGGGCCACGCCGCGGTTCAGCAGGTCGACCCAGAAGTCGTCGGTCGGGTAGTACTGGACCAGGTTCTCGAGTGCGAACATGTAGGCTTCGGTGTCCTTGGCCTTGTTGGCTTCCTGGCCCAGCAGGCGCAGGTCGTTCTCGGCCGGCTTCTGGCCCGCCTTCTTGGCTGCCTCGATGTTGGCCATCAGGGTGCCCTTGGCGCCGCCGAAGTTGCCGCTGTTGACCTGGGCCAGCGTCAGCGCGCGCTGCACCTTGGCCGGGTCGCCGCCTTCCTTGGTGTAGCGGTTGTACCACTCGATCGCCTTGGCGTAGTTCTTGGTGTTGAAGTTGGCGTCGCCCAGTGCCTGGTAGTAGGTCAGGGATTCAGCCGGGGTCAGGCGGCCCGAGGCCAGGATCGCTTCCATGACCGGCATTGCGCTAGCGTTGTCTTCCGAGCCCAGGGCCAGGGACAGCTTCATGCGGTTGATGACGTAGTCTTCGTACGGGGTACGGTTCGGCATGGCTTCCGCCTGGGCGATGCGGTTCTTCACTTCGCCATAGTTCTTGGCGTCGATCAGCGGCTTGATGCCGGCCGGGTCGAGCAACTTGAACATTTCGGGACGGACGGTGTCCTTGGCCGCAGCCTGCGCGGCGGCAGCCGGCGCGTCGCTCTTCTGCTGCGCGTAGGCGCTGGATACCAGTGCCGGGGCGGAGACGCCGATCGCGGCGAGCATCAGGCAGAGGCGGGCAAGACGGAATTGGGCCATGAATAATCCTTCAATCAAGTCGATAATGGTGAGACATACATACTCGGCAATATAGCGAGAATGCTATCCCGGCAAAATGTGCATTGTCCCATAAAACTGCCATTTTCAGGCCCGGCAATTGTGCCCTAGCGTGCGCGAGCATGGGGGCGTCGTTACATCACGTTACCTCATTCATTTGGGCAATTGCCGCCCTACATGGCGATGGGCGCGCCGTCGAAACCCGGTACCGGACAGCGGCCCGGCGCCTCGATCTCGCCGGCCAGCCAGGCGACGACGGCATCCACGGCGGGCGCCGCGAAGCCATAGGTCATCAGGGCCGGGGCGTCGAAGTCGAGCGCCTGGTAGGGGTTCCACAGCGCCACGTGAAGGTCGGGCAGCCAGGTGGCGCGCGCATGCGGGCCGTAGCGGCGGCGCGAGGTCGAGGCCAGGATCGTGAAGCGGCCGTCCTGCGGCAGGGCGCTCCAGTCGAAGGATTCGGCGTCAAGAAAGGTGACCAGATCGACCTCGTACAGGCGGCCGAGCGCAGCCGCGATGGCGGCGGCCGGCACGCCCGATTCCGAGACGCCGTCGCTGACCACGTCGGCGCGCGCCACCAGGCGCACCCTGGCGCCGCGTTCCGGACGCTGGGGCTGGCCGAGGGTCGTCAAGCCGGCGCGCCAGGCGCGCGCCATCAGGCCGCGGTCATCCATGTCGGTCATGTAATTCACCGGGCCGGCCGGATGCGCCGCGGCCAGCTTCGACAGGCGCGCCAGGCGTGCTTCGACGTCCGCCAGGGGCAGCACGCCGCTGCGGATCGCTTCCGCGATCGCATGCACGGTTTCCACCTGTGACTCGCGCGAGCCGATCGCCATCACCATGTCGGCGCCGGCCACCAGCGCGTTCACGGCGGCCTCGCCGGCGCCGTAGCGGTGCGCGATCGCGTGCATGTCCATGCCGTCGGTGATGATCACGCCATCGAAGCCGAAGCGCTCGCGCAGGATGCCGGTGAGAATCGGGCGCGACATCGTGGCCGGGTTGTGCGGATCGAGCGCCGGGTAGACGATGTGGGCGGTCATCACGGCCGAGGCCATCGTCGCAGCGATGCGGAAGGGTGCGAACTCGAAGCGCTCCAGTTCGGCCAGCGGCTTGTCGACCGTCGGCAGGTCGCGGTGCGAGTCGACGTGGGTGTCGCCGTGGCCGGGGAAGTGCTTGACGCAGCAGGCCACGCCTTCGCTTTCGCTGCCTTCCATCCAGGCCATCGCGATGCGGGTCGCGGTGTCGGGATCGGCGCCGAAGGAGCGCTCGGCGATCACCGGGTTGTGCGGGTTGTTGTTCAGGTCCAGCACCGGTGCGAAGTTCCAGTTGAAGCCGAGTGCGCGCACCGCGCGCGCCACCGCGGCGCCGACCTCGCGCGCCAGCTGCGGGTCATTCGCCGCGCCCAGCGCCATCGCGCTCGGCGGCGCCGGCACCCAGGTCGAGCGCACCACGGCGCCGCCTTCCTGGTCGAGGGCGATCAGGGCTTCCGAGCCCATGGCGTCGCGCAAGGCGCCGGTGAAGCGCGTCAGTTGCGACGCATCCACCATGTTCTGGCGGAACAGGCAGGCGCCGCGCACCTTGTACTGGCGCAGGAAGGCGTCGGTGTCGGCATCGAGTTCGGTGCCGAACAGCCGCACCATGATCAGCTGGCCGGCGAGGTCGAGGTAATCGTTCATGGGCAGTCGCTCAGTTCGTCTTGGTGACCTTGCTCAGGTGGCGCGGCTTGTCCGGATCGAGCCCACGCGCTTCCGACAGGCGGGCCGCCATCATGTAGAAGGCCTGGATCGCCGCGATCGGGTCGAGGTCGGGCGTGGCGGCGGTCGGCAGCAGCAGGTCGCGGCTGGCGACATCCTCGGGGGCGGCGAGCAGCACGCGCGCACCGCGGCCGCGCATCTCCTCGGCCAGGGCCACCAGGCCGGCCTGGGTCGGGCCGCGGGTGGCGAAGATCAGGAGCGGGTAGCCTTCCTCGATCAGCGCCATCGGGCCGTGCTTGATCTCGGCGCCGCTGAAGGCTTCGGCCTGCAGCGCCGAGGTCTCCTTGAATTTCAGACTCGATTCCAGCGCCACCGGGAAGCTGATGCCGCGGCCGACCACCATGATGTTGCGGGCCGGCGCCAGCACCTCGATTGCCGCCGACCAGTCGGCCTGGGACGCAAGCCGCAGGGCGTCGGGCAGGGCGGCGATGCCGTCCTTCAGTTCCGGGTCGTTCTGCCATTCGGCCACCAGGCGCGCGCCGGCCACCATGCTGGCGATGAAGCTCTTGGTGGCGGCCACGCTCTGTTCCTTGCCGGCGTGCAGGGGCATGGTCCATTCGGCGGCCCTGGCCAGCGGGGAGTCCGCGTCGTTGACCAGCGCCACGGTGGTGGCGCCGCCGTCGCGGAAGTACTGGATGGGCTCGACCACGTCCGGGCTCTGGCCCGACTGCGAGATCGACACTGCCAGGGTGTCGCGCGTGACCAGCGGGGATTTGTACAGCGTGATCAGGGACATCGGCAGCGAGGTCACCAGGCGGCCCATGCGCGCCATGATCAGGTAGGCCAGGTAGTTCGAGGCATGGTCGGAGCTGCCGCGTGCGACCGTCACCGCGCTGTGGAAGTTGGTCGAGCGCAGCGCGCGGCCCAGCTCGGCATAGCGGTCGGCGTCCTGCGCCAGCTGCCGGGCCACGCAGTCCCCTGCGGACAAGGCTTCCTGGTACATCAGCGAGGTGGGAACTGGGACGGTCACTGGGCTTCTCCTTCGATATAAACGGCTTTGATGTTGAGGTCGCGGTCGAGCACCACGAAGTCGGCATGGCAACCTGGCGCCAGGCGGCCGCGCTGGGTTTCGCCGAGGTAGTCGGCGGCGTTGGTCGAGACGCGGCGGCTGGCTTCCGCGAGCGGCAGGCCGATGCTCACGAGGTTGCGCAGCGCCTGGTCCATGGTGAGCG
Source organism: Massilia sp. UBA6681 (assembly GCF_002454935.1). Taxonomy (NCBI): domain Bacteria; kingdom Pseudomonadati; phylum Pseudomonadota; class Betaproteobacteria; order Burkholderiales; family Oxalobacteraceae; genus Massilia; species Massilia sp. UBA6681. The sequence goes on along the minus strand of NZ_DKJX01000036.1, from coordinate 6,080 downwards.
TGCTGCCGGCCAGGGTGCCATCAAGCAGGCGCACGCCGCCCATGCACTTGTGGACCACCTGGCGGCCCAGCATGTATTCGCCGTCCGGCATGCCGGCGGCGGCGGTCGAATCGGTCACGCAGAACAGCTTGGGGATGCAGCGCAGCGCGGTCTTGATCGCGCCCGGGTGCACGTGCAGCAGGTCGGGGATGATCTCGGCGTATTCGGCGTGCGCCAGCGCGGCGCCGACCATGCCGGGATCGCGGTGGTGCAGGCCGGGCATGGCGTTGAACAGGTGGGTGAAGCCGGCCGCGCCGTGCTCGAGGGCCTGGACGCCCACTTCATACGAACCGCTGGTGTGGCCGACCTGGACCCGGATGCCGGCGTCGGCGATCGCGCGCACCAGTTCCATGTGGCCGTCGATCTCGGGCGCCACCGTGATCAGGCGCATCGGGGCCATGGCGTGGAAGCGCATCACTTCATCGAGGGTGGCTTCGCGCGCATATGGCGGCTGGGCGCCCAGCTTGCCCGAGTTGATGTAGGGGCCTTCCAGGTGCACGCCCAGGATGCGCGCCTCGCCCTTGCCGCGCGACTTGCACGCGGCGCCGATGGCGCTCAAGGCGCGGTCGATGTCCTCGACCGGCGCGGTCATGGTGGTGGCCAGCAGGGCGGTGGTGCCGTGCTTGGCGTGCAGGGCGGCGATCAGGTGCGGGGCGTCGCCGCCTTCCATCATGTCGCGGCCGGCGCCGCCGTGCACGTGCACGTCGATGAAGCCGGGGAGGATGTAGTCGTCGCCGTTCGCGGACGGGTCGACTTCATGGCCGTCGATGGTGTCGATGCGGGCGCCGTGGCGCAGTTCGCCGTGGATCCAGCCGCTCGGTGTGAGGATGTTGCCTCTCATTGTGCTGCTCCTTGTTGTTCCAGATGGCGCTCGATCATGCGCAGCGCGCCGGCGGCCGAGTCGCCTTGCGCCGGCACGCAGCGCGCCAGGGTATCAGGCGGCAGCCAGGGGCGCAGGGCTTCGCCCAGGCCGCCGCACAGGGCCAGCGGCAGGGTGTGCGAACGGTCGAGCGCATCGGCGATGCTGGCCACTTCACGGCCCGCGTGTTCCAGGATGGCGCGCGCCACCGGGTCAAGCTCGCCGTGCGCGACCACGAAGCGCGCCAGGCCGGCATAGGCGGTCTGGTTGGCGCGACCGAGCCAGACCTGCACCGCGTCGCGCGAGCCGCCGCAGAAGTCGATGAGCTCGCGCGCGAAGGCGCGGCCTTCGACGCGGCCGTCGAGCACCTGTTCGATGTGGTTCAGTGCGCGCAGGCCCATCCAGGCGCCGCTCGCCTCGTCCCCGGCCGGGAAGCCCCAGCCGCCGACTTCGATCTTGCTGCCGTCGGCCAGCATGGCTTCGCCGACGCTGCCGGTGCCGATCGCGACGATCGCGCCGGGGCAGCCGCCGTGGGCGCCCATCAGGGTGGTGAAGCCGTCGGTGTCGAGGGCCAGCAGGGCGTAGCCGGGATTGGCGGCGATGAACTGGGCCGCCCATTCCTTGTTGTGCACCCCGGCCAGGCCGAGGCCGATGGCGCAGGAGGGCATGGGGATGTGCTGGACGTCGATGGCGGCGAAGGCCTGGGCGACGACGCCCTGGATGGTAGTCCAGGCATTGTCGATGCCGCGCGACAGGGCCGAGGGGCCGCCGGTCGCCTGCGCGATTTCCGTGAGGCCGGCGCTGGTGCGACGGGCCAGGCGCATGCGGGTGCCGGTGCCGCCGCCGTCGACGCCGATGAGATAGTCGATCATGGTATGGAAGGTTCTGCCGGAGAGTCAGCGCACTATAGGCAGACGCTAGAGCGATGTCAACAGGTATTTAACTGGTATGCAAATTTGCTCTGCAGATATGGCTCCATCACCGTAGGTTATTTGCATAAGTCATTGATTTTGCAAATATTTTCATTGGTACGGGAACTGGTATTGTCCAGCGCGAGAAAATTGGCTGGTATGCTTGACGGAAGAGGAGCTGGCGCCGCCAGGGCGGCGGCGCTGGAAGGAACTGCTTAGAGCCTTATTCGGTGCGGCGGCTGCCGCTGCGGTCCACCAACAGCAATTGGCCGCGGCCCGCGTTTCCGCGTTCGGCGCGGCGCCCGTCCTGGCCGGTGAGGTTCACCCTCGCATGGGCAGGGCCGGTGACGGCGATGTCGGCGCGCACTGCAGTCAGCTCGCGGCCGTCGAGGCTGCCCGAACCGCTGAGCCGGGCCTTGACCAGCTCGACCTTGCCTTTGAGGCGGGCGGCGCCCGGGCCGGTCATCTTGAGCAGCAGGCGCTTGCCGTCCAGGTCCGCGTCCAGGCCGCCCGAACCGTGCAGCTCGGCGTCCAGGGTATCGGACACGCGGGCCAGTTCGATGCCGCCGGGACCGCGCGCCTTCACGGTCGCGCGTTTCACATCGAGTTCGCCGGCTTCCAGGTCGCCCGAGCCGTCTACTATAGCGTCGAAGCGGCGGATGTTGCCGGCCACGCAGGCGCTGCCCGGGCCGCGCTGGACGGTGGAGGCCGCGCCGGCCGCCAGCGAGCAGGCCTCGAAGTCGCCCGAGCCGCTGACCTCCGCGCGCAGCTCGCGCGCGCTGCCCGACAGTTTCATGCCGCCGGGGCCGCGCATGCGTGCGTCCAGGCGCGCCAGGCGCAGCTCGTCTGCCTCCAGGTCGCCCGACCCGCTCACGCTTGCCGTCAGCAGGTTGCCGACGCCGGACAGGCGCACGTCGCCCGGCCCCGACATGTCGAGGTCGACGTTGGCCGCCTTGAGCCGGTGCAGGTCGAGGTCGCCGCTGCCGCTGGCGCGCACCGTCAGCTCGCGCACCGCGCCCGCCGCCTGCAGGTCGCCGGGGCCGTCTACCTTGAGGCTGAAGCGCTCGCCCGCCAGCTGGGCCAGCTCGACGTCGCCGCTGCCGGACATCGCCAGGCTCTTGAGCTGGCTGGCCGTGATGTGGATGACGACCGGCGCGCGCCGCTTGCCCCAGCTGAAATGGAAACCGTTGCGCTCGACCGGCCGCACCACCAGGGTGTCGCCGCGCACGAAGGTCTCGATCCCATCGAGCTGCTTGGGCTCGCCCGACAGCGTGAGCGCCTGGCGGCCCTGGGCGCGCACCACGACTTCGTAGGGGCCCGCGAGTTCGATCGCGCTGAACGGCGCCACGGTGCGCTGCAGCGTCACCGGCGCCGCCGGCGCTTCGGCGTGGCTGGCCTGGGTGGCGAGGAAGCCGGCGGCGATGGCGGCGGCGAGGAGGGCGGGCTTGAGGACGGTGGTCATGTTCTTGTCGTCGGTGGCGGCATTCGGGAGCCTGAACGATAAGGCAAGGCGGCCCGGCGTGCCCCGGCAAAACGACGAAGCTGCGAAAACGGGGAACAGAGTGCAATTCCTGCGGATGAGCGGCATGGCGGTATCGGAAAGATCATCGCGTGCGCGTCCCGATGTGGCTCGACCGCAACAGGGTGTGGCTGTCTGCGCGGGCGCAAGAGCGCACCTTGACGCCTGTCGTGCCTGCCGCGTGGCCGGGCCGGGGCTTGCGGTGTCATAATGCAGGCCATGGAAGGAGAACTCCCGTGATTCGCTATATGGGCACCCGCAAGAACGCCGAAGGGGCCGCCGTGTATGTGTTCCTCGTCAACGGCATGCAGAAGGAAGTGCGCGAGCACGCCCTCAAGCAGCATCCCGGCTGCTATGAAGCGTTGCCGGCTGCGGTCAAGGCCCAGATCGCGGCCAATCGCGCCTGGCTGTCCAAGCTCTGAATGGCCGTGCGACCTTTCCCATCGGCACTCGCTGCCGCGCTGCTGGGCGCGCTTTTGGCTGGTCCCGTGGCCGCGCAGGCCATGCCCTCGACCTTCAGCCAGGTCGTCGGCAATGCGCTGCTGTGCCGCAGCCACCTCGACAACCGTTATTTCTACGACTACCTGAGCACGTCCTTCGGCCCGGCCTACAAGCGCGAGGGCGGGGCGTACTGGTTCAAGGTCGACGCCACGCTGTGGGGCGCCGAGGTCAAGGAAGTCATGGTCAGCGACGACAGCAGCGACCTGGTCTTCATCGCCGCCCTGACCGAGAGTACGCCGGAGGAGCTGGAAGGGGCGATCCGCGCCGGCGCCGGCATCGCCTACCGGCCGCTCGACGCCTCGCCCTATCCTTTGCGCGTGTCCAACCCGGGCAGCACCATCGCTTACATGAATGACAAAAGCAAGATATATTGCAAGAAGTTCAAATCGCTGCCGGTCCGCTAGGACACCAACCGGACCCGCATGATCGCAGATGTATAACCACTACTTCCACCTGAAGGGCGCCCCGTTCTCGATCGCCCCCGATCCGCGCTACCTGTTCATGAGCGAGCGCCACCGCGAGGCGCTCGCGCACCTGCTGTATGGCATCGGCAGCGGCGGCGGCTTCGTCCTGCTGACCGGAGAGATCGGCGCCGGCAAGACCACGGTGTGCCGCTGCTTCATCGAGCAGATTCCCGAGAACTGCCGGCTGGCCTACATCTTCAATCCGCGCCTGAGCGTCGAGGAATTGCTGCTGAGCGTATGCGACGAATTCCGCATCGAACTGCCGCCGGCCGGCACGCCCATCGGCGTGGCGACGCCCGGACTGAAAGGCTATGTCGATGCGATCAACCGCTACCTGCTGGAATCCCACGCCCAGGGGCTGAACAATGTGCTCGTCATCGACGAAGCCCAGAACCTGTCGGCCGAGGTGCTGGAGCAGCTGCGCCTGCTGACCAACCTCGAGACCAGCGAACGCAAGCTGCTGCAGATCATCCTGATCGGCCAGCCCGAGCTGCGCAGCATGCTGGCCCGTCCCGAACTTGAGCAGCTGGCGCAGCGCGTGATCGCGCGCTACCACCTGGGACCCCTGTCCGAGGCGGAAACCGGCGCCTATGTCGCGCACCGGCTGGCGGTGGCCGGCGCCGGCGGATCGCCGTTCCCGCCCGCACTCACGCCCCAGATCCACGCGCTGACGCATGGGGTGCCGCGCCGCATCAACCTGCTGTGCGACCGCGCCCTGCTCGGCGCCTACGTCGAGAACAGTCCTCAGGTGACGCGCCAGATCCTGAAAAAAGCGGCTGCCGAGGTCTTCGCCGGCGAGCCGGTCGCAGCGCGCCGCCTGCGCATGCCCTTGATTGCCGGCGGCGTGCTGGCAGCGGCCGCCGTCAGTGCGGCAGCCTGGCAAGCCATGCCCGCGCGCAAGGCCACGTCCGCGCCGGCTGCGCAGGCCGAGGCGCCCGCCAGGGCGGTGCCGGTGGCGGCAAGCGCGGTGGCGCCGTCGAGCGTGCCGCCGGTGCAGGCAATCGAGGCCAATGCGCTGCGCGAGCTGGCGGCGCTGTGGGGGCAGCCGCTGGCGGGAGACAAGCCTTGCGAGGCGGCGCTCAAGGCCGACCTGCGCTGCCACCAGGGGCGCGGCGGCCTGTACGAACTGCGCATGCTCGACCGCCCGGCCGTCGTCACCCTGCATGACGGCCCGCGCACCGGCTACGCCGTGCTGTCCGCGCTGGACGGCAACAGCGTGACCCTGAGCGCCGGCGCGCGCCGCGAGAAGATCGACCTGGCCACCTTCGTGGCCCGCTTCGGCGGCGAGTTCACGACCTTCTGGCGCATGCCGCGCGCCTTCCGCGAGGAACTGGCCGAGGGCGCGCGCGGGCCGGACGTCGACTGGCTGGCCGGGCGCCTGGCAGGGCTGGACGGGGCCCAGGCGCCGCAGCCGGGCAGTGTGCTGGATGCCGGCATGCGCAAGCGGCTGCAGCATTTCCAGGCCGCGCAGCACCTGAAGGCGGACGGCCTGGCCGGTCCGCGCACCTACATGCGCCTGAACCAGCTCTCCGGCGTGCCCGAGCCGCGCCTGCTGGCCCAAGACAGGCCGTCCAAGACCGCAAAATAAGCCATGTCCTACATCCTCGAAGCCCTCAAGAAGGCACAGGCGGAGCGCCAGCTCGGCAACGCGCCGACCATCCACGCGCCGCCGCCCAGCTACGCGAGCGCGGACACACGCAGCAGCCGCAAGCCGGTCATCATCGGCATCGCCGCCGGCGCCCTCGTCGTGGCGCTCGGCGCGCTGTTCCTGCTGCGCCAGCCGGCGC
>NZ_DKJX01000035.1:0-4006 GCF_002454935.1 Massilia sp. UBA6681 | reverse complement strand
CTTAACTGAACGGCATTAGGGCGCAAGCCCCTTTTTTTACGCCGCTGCGATCGTGCTAGCGGCGTTTGAGTTCGATCGTCGCGGCGGGCACGGACGCGGGCGCGGCAGGCGCAGGCGCCTGCCCCTCGCGCATCTCGCGGCGGGCGTGGGTCATGACGGAATACGCGGCGGACAGGCCGAGCAGGCCCATGATGGTGGCCACCAGCAGGTCCGGCAGGCCGCTCCCGGTGCCGAACACGCCGAGGGCGGCGAGCATCACGGCCACGTTGGAAATCGCGTCGTTGCGGGTGCACAGCCACACCGAGCGCATGTTGGCGTCGCCGTTGCGGTAGGTCCATAGCAGAGCACCCACCGAGCAGTTGGCGAGCAGGGCCAGGAAGCCCACTACGCCCATCGTCTCCGCTTTCGGCGCGACGCCAAGCTGGAGGTGCCACAGCGCGGTGCCGAGCACGAAGACGCCATAGCCGCCCATGGTCGCGCCCTTGAGCAGCGCGGTGCGCGAGCGCCAGATCGGCGCCAGCGCGAGGACGAACAGGGAGATGCCGTAGTTGGCGGCGTCGCCGAGGAAGTCGACCGCGTCGGCCAGCAGCGCGACCGAGCCCGCGGCCCAGCCGGCGACAATTTCGACGCCGAACATCAATCCGTTGACCCAGAGCGCGATCCAGAGCACGCGCCGGTAACGCGGGTCGACCGGCGGTTTGCCGGAAGAACAGCCGCCGCTGCAGCAATCAGCCATACGGGTTCAGCCCATCAATATGATTCAATCCTGACAGGATACCGCAAAATTTGAATCAGGTTTTCGGCAGCGTCACGCCGTGCTGGCCCTGGTACTTGCCGCCGCGGTCCTTGTACGAGGTCTCGCAGATTTCATCGGATTCGAAGAACAGCACCTGGGCGCAGCCTTCGCCGGCATAGATCTTGGCCGGCAGCGGCGTGGTGTTCGAGAATTCCAGGGTCACGTAGCCTTCCCACTCCGGCTCGAAAGGCGTGACGTTGACGATGATCCCGCAGCGCGCATAGGTCGATTTGCCGAGGCACACGGTCAGCACGTTGCGCGGGATGCGGAAGTACTCGATGGTGCGGGCCAGCGCGAAGGAATTCGGCGGAATGATGCAGACATCGCTTTTGACGTCCACGAAGGAATTCGAATCGAAATTCTTGGGGTCGACGATGGTGCTGTTGATGTTGGTGAACACCTTGAACTCGTCGGCGCAGCGGATATCGTAGCCGTACGACGAGGTGCCCCACGAAATGACCCGGCGGCCGTCGGACTCGCGCACCTGGCGCGGCTCGAAGGGTTCGATCATCCCGGTCTCTTCCGCCATGCGGCGGATCCATTTATCGCTCTTGATAGCCATCGGTGACATTCCAAAAAATCAATCCCGCGATTTTACGCTAAACCGCCGCCGCCGACACGCTTTGGGTGGCCGGCATCGATGGCGACAGCAGGCGCCCAATCATCTCGTGGGTCAGGCGCGCCGTCTCAAGCGGTTTCTCGAGCGGGTACAGGTGGCCGCCCTCGATCATCACCAGGTTGCGCCCCACCAGGCGGCGCGTGGCGTCGAGCCCGGCCTGGCGCAGCTCCTCCGAGGTGGTGCCGGCGATGAAGCCGATCGGTAGGGGAAAAGGCGCGCGCAGGATCGCGCCCATGTGGTGCGGCAGCGTGTTGTAGATCATGGTTTCCACGGCCCGGTCGAAGCGCAGCTGCACGCCTTCCGGATGGGGCTGGAGCCCGTGGTCGAGGTAGTCGTCGAGCGCACCGGGCGCCCAGGCCTGGAACATCGGCTTGGCGATGAAATGCTGGTAGGCCGCCGCCCGGTCCGGCCAGACATTGCGCCGGCGTTCGGAAAACTTCGCCGGCGAGAAGCGCGAACCCATGCCGCGTTGCTTGACCAGCTTCCACAGGAAGGCGCGCCAGCCGGCCACCACCGGCGAATCGAGCATGACGACGCAGCGCGCCAGCTCGGGCCGCTGCTTGGCCGCCATCATGCTCAGCATGCCGCCGAGCGAATGGCCGACCAGGATCGGCGGGCGCTCGTAGGCCTCCAGCTGGTGGATCAGCTCCTCCACCAGGCCGTGCCAGCCGTCGCCCACCGGAAAGCGCGGGTCGTGGCCGTACATGTCGTGGGCGCGCAGCTCATAGTGCGCGCCGAGGGCCTGGAACAGCCGACTATAGGTGCCGGCCGGGTAGCTGTTCCCGTGGGAAAAGTGCAGCAGCGGTTTGCTCATGAGGGTATGGCGTGAATGTCAACGGTCCATTGTAATGAAAGAGCCCGGTGTACGAACCGGGTTTAGAGGGGAATGCCTACACCAATAAATGGCCGGCATGTAAATCCAGGTAAAACTTCCCACCGCACAAGAAGCTGCCGGCGGCGCGTTTGCTATCCTGCTGCCCATGAACCACGTACTGCTGATTGACGACGACGTCGAACTCGTCGGGATGTTTTCCGAATACCTGGGACAGGAAGGCTTTCGCACCACCTGCGTCCACAACGGCCACGACGGCGTGCGCGAAGCGCTGCGCGGCGACTATGCCATCGCGGTCCTCGACGTGATGATGCCGGGTACGAACGGCATCGAGGCCTTGCGCCAGATCCGCGCGGCCGGCTGCGCAGCGGGCCGGATTCCGATCCTGATGCTGACCGCGCGCGGCGACGACGCCGACCGCATCCTCGGCCTGGAACTGGGCGCCGACGACTATGTCACCAAACCCTTCTCGCACCGTGAACTGGTGGCCCGGATCCGGGCGGTGCTGCGCCGCGGTCAGGATGTCGAGCTGGTCCCCGATGTGGTGGAGAGCGGCGGTGTCCGGATGGATGTGGAACGGCACACGGTCTCGGTCAACGGTGAGCCGGTACGCCTTGCGCTGAAGGAATTCGAGCTGCTCGAGATGCTGTTGCGCAATGCCGGCCGGGTGATGACGCGCGGGCAGTTGATCGACCGGATCTGGGGTGCCGACTACGTCGGGGACACCAAGACCCTGGACGTGCACGTGAAGCGGCTGCGCTCCAAGATCGAACGCGATCCGTCCAACCCCGTGCTGCTGGTCACCGTGCGCGGGCTGGGCTACAAGTTCGNNACTGGGCGCCGACGACTATGTCGCCAAGCCCTGCACGCCGCGCGAACTGACCGCGCGGGTGCGCGCCATCCTGCGCCGCACCCAGGCCAGCGGCGCCGGCCCCGGCACGGTGCTCACGGTCGGCAAGCTGAGCATGTATCCGGAACAGCGCCGCGCCTCCTGGGACGGCGCGCCGCTGGAGCTGACCAGCACCGAATTCAACCTGCTCGACGTGCTGGCGCGCCATGCCGGCCGCCCCGTCAGCAAGAACGAGCTGTCGGAACAGGGCCTGGGCCGGCCACTGGCGCGCTTCGACCGCAACATCGACGTGCACCTGAGCAGCCTGCGCCAGAAACTGGGCCTGCTTGCGGATGGCCGCTCTCCCGTGCAGACGATCTACCGCCAGGGCTACCAGCTGATCCGGGACTGACATGGGCCGCCTGTTCTGGAAGTTCTTCCTCTGCATCCTGCTTGCCCAGGTCGCCGCCACCATCGGCATCGGCGGCGCCTTCTGGCTGCGCGACCGTGCCCGCAGCCAGGCGATCGAACTCGACCACGGCCCGCCGGCCTGGATCGCGCTCGACGCGGCCGCCGCCACCCTCAAGCACGGCGGCGTACTGGCCTTGCGCGGGATGCTGGGCGACATGCAGCGTCCCCAGGTGTTCGTGCAGGACAGCCAGGGGCGCGAGCTGCTGGGCCGCCCGGTGCCGCCCGAACTGCAAGCCGAACTCACGCGCCAGCTGACCTCGGGCGAGCCGCGCCGCGGCATCCGGCAGTTGGCCGGGCCCGACGGCGAACGCTACACGGCCTTCGTGCGTCGCCAGTTCCGTGGAGCCCCGCTGGCAGGCGCCGGCGGCGCGGCTGCGCACCAGCACCGCTCCGGGGAAGCACCACCTGGACCGGGACCGGGACGGCGCGTCGGCCAGGTCGCCGGCATCGTCGCCGCGA
>NZ_DKJX01000059.1:0-4924 GCF_002454935.1 Massilia sp. UBA6681 | reverse complement strand
TTAAAGAACCGTTGTTCTGTTCCGCTATCGCTACGAAGCGTTGTGTTCGTCAGCAGCAGAGAAGTGAGATTATGCAGTGTTTCGCTTAACTCGTCAACCCCTCGTTCGCTTCGTTTTTAGAATTTCTCTTGAGCTTTTCATCGTAACCACTTGATTACGTTAACGTTTTTTTGCTCAAAACGAAGCGGACGCGAACTATAACAAAGCGCGCGCCCGCTTGCAAGCCCCTTTCGTCAGCGCCCCGGTAGCAGTTCGATGACCTGTCTGGCCGCCTTCTCCACCGCCTCGCGCGAGTACAGCAGCGGGAAGTACTTGCCCTCCGCCCACGGCTGCGCGAGATCGCGGTAGTGCGCACTAGCCGGGTTGCCCGACTGGCCAGGCGTGTTGATCGCCCGTGAGTTGTCCCAGTTGCCGACGTCGAGCACCATGCGGAACGACGGTCCGTGCGCCTGCCAGAAACTGTCGGGGTGGTAGCTCGACACGTTGACCGTGTAGGCGCCGCCGCCACGCGGCAAGGGCCCGACGTTCACCTGCGCCCGGGCAGCCTGGTCGAGGATCGGCGTCATCGGATGCACGAAATAGCTGAAGTGCAGCTTGCCCCATTGCCAGCGCGCCGGGTCCGGCCCGAGCAAGCTTTCCACTTCCGCCCACGCTTCTGTGAGACTGGTGAGCAGCACCTCGTTCCGCTTGCGGACCGCATCCGCACCAAAGCGCTGCTCCGGGTTTTCCAGCGACTCGAGCAGCACGCTCGCATGCGGCGCATCGAAGCTCTGCGCCGCCGCCGGCGCCAGGACCGCCTCCTTGAACGCATGACCAAGGTGGCGCGACCACCATACTTCGTACAGGGCCGCAGCCGCGGACGTGGCCTTCTCCTCGCCATCCCAGGAGGACAGCAGGCGCAAGGCCGCCTGGTTCTTCTGGTCCGGCGAGGACAGCGGCTTGAGCAGGGCCACCAGGCGGCGCGCGTTCAGCGACACCACGTCGCTCTGCAGGCGCTCCATGTCCTCCATGCTCGCCCTGGGCGTCTTCGACAGGACCTCCGCGATCCGCCGCGCGCGCGCATTGTCCGGCCATTCGAAGCCGAGCTTGTGCTCCCGGTAGGGGAATCCGGCCGGCAGGTTCATTTCGTTGGCCGAGGCGAACCAGCCCTGCTTCGGATTGAGGACGTAGGGCAGCTTGGCGCCGTCGAGGAAGCCCTGCCACTCGTAGCGGCCGTCACCCGGCACCGGCATCAAGCCGTCCCAGTTCGGACGCACGGGCGCCAGGCCACCGGCAACCCAGCCGATGTTCCCGGCCGTATCGGCGTACACCTGGTTTTCGGTCGGCGCACCCCAGCGCTCCATCGCGCGGCGGAACTGGGTGAAGTCCTGGGCCTTCATGTAGTCGATGCTGCCGAAGTAGGGAGCCATGCCGGGCGCCGTCCACGCGGTGCGGACCGCCAGCGCGCGGCGCTTGCGGGCATCCTGGTGGATCACGGGACCGTGGCGGGTGAAGCGCAGCTCGACCGTGCGTGCGGGACCGCCGCGCACCGCCACTTTTTCGCGCACCACGCGGAAGTTCTCCCAGCGGCCCTGGTAGCGGTACTGCTGCGGGTTTGCTGGATTGACTTCGTAGACGTACAGGTCTTCCTGGTCGATGCTGAAGATGGTCAGCCCGAAGGCGACCTTGCCGTTATGGCCGATCGACACGCCGGGCAGCGCCGGCTCCCCTGCCCCGATGACGTCGAGCCCGGGGGCGCTCAGGTGCACGATGTAGCGCAGCGAAGGTGCGCCATAGGCCCGATGCGGATCGTTTGCCAGGATCGGGCGGCCGGTCGTGGTGCGCGAGGGCGCGACCACCCAGTTGTTGCTGCCCTCGAGCGTCTCCTCGTTCGGGGCGCTCATGCGCGAGACCTGCAGCTTGCGCCGTTCGAAGCGCACGTTCTCGGTGGCGCGCGTGAAGACGTCGAGCGCGTCGTCGGGCAGGCAGGGGTCGAGCCCTTCGGGCACCCGCGTGGTCCATGCCGGCGACAACTGGGCGCGCACGGCATCGGCTGCCAGGCCAGCGCTGCAGACCACACGCGCGCGGGCGACTTCCTGGGTCAGGTTACGTGTCAACCCGTGGCTGCGGATGCGCACGACGTCTTCCGGCCGCCACTTCGCCGGCTTGTAGCCGAGCTGGCGGAACTCGAAAGGCAGCAGCTCCGGCCTGCGCCCGATATAGTCGATGTAGGCATTGATGCCGGCGACGAAACGGGCACTGGTCCTTTGCGCATCCTTGCCGTAGGCGGCCCATTCCGGCGCCATGCTGCCGCGGTACAGGAACAGGCGCGCCGCCCGGTCCTGCTCCACGTAGGAGGGACCGAAGACCGAGGCCAGCTCGCCCAGCCCGCGGCGGCGCCACAAGTCGATCTGGAACAGGCGGTCGCGGGCGGCGTTGAAGCCCTGGACGAAGAAGGCGTCGTCCTGGCTTGCCGCGTAGATGTGCGGCACGCCCCAGCGGTCGACCAGGATCCGCGCCGGTTGGCCCAGACCGGCGAGCTTCACCGGCTGTGCGCAGACAGGAAGCGCGGCGCCCACCAGCAGCGCCGCGCCGAGTCGAACCAGCCCCTTCACGCCGGCGTCGCCACCGCGGGCACGGCCGCCGGGGTCTTGATGCGCATGGGCGGGATCTGCCAGTAGGTGACCGCACGCCACAGCCATTCCATCGGGCCGTAGCGGAAGCGCGACAGCCACACATGGCTGAACGCGATCTGCGCCACCACCAGCACGGCCACGAACAGCATCTGGTCGAGGCGCGAGATGCCCCAGTTGCCGAAGCCATAGCCGAAGAAGAAGGTCGACGCGACCAGCGACTGCGTCAGATAGTTCGTCAGGGCCATGCGGCCGAATGGGGCCAGCACGCTCACCTTGTTCAGCGGCGAGGCGCTGTAGAGCATCAGGATCACCAGGCTGACATAGCCGATCGAGGCCGGCAGGTTGCCCAGCATTTGCAGGCCGGACGCCAGCTGGAAGCCGTCGGCGCCGCGTGATCCGGGCACCGCATGCATGGCGATGGTGGATCCCAGCACGCCCATGCCGATGCCGATCGGCAGGCCGAACATGGCCAGCTTGCGGAACAGCGGCAAATTAGCCTGCGCCTTTTCCATGATGCCCGAGCGGACGAACCAGGTACCGATCAGGAACATCGCGATCAGGATGGTCGCGAAGCCGACCTGGCCCGGCGCGTCTTCGACGAATTGCTTGGCGCGCATGTTCACGGCGTCGCTGAAGCTCCCTTTGGTGAGCACCGTGGTCTCGCGCTTGATGCGTTCTTCGCGCTCTTTCAGGTTCTTGGCCCGTTCGACCTCCTGCTCCTTCTGCTTCTTGGCTTGCTCCTTGGTGGCGACAACGGGCGGCTTCTCCGGGAAGAAGTACATCGATGCGCCGGCGCCGGTCATCATGAGGAAGGAAAAGCAGTAGATGCCGACACCGATCCGCCACGGGCGGGCCGGCTTGTCGGCGTAGTAGCGCGTGGTGAGGGTACCCAGCGTGATCAGGGCAATGCCGAGCATCGGCAGGCCGAAGCGCGCCTGCGGCGGCGTGGCGGGCAAGAACCAGGTCACGGCGCCGCCGATCGTTGCGAGCACGCCGACCAGCATCATGATGAAGGCGATGACCGGCGCTTTGCCGAGGCGTTTCATGCGCTGTTCGCCGCGCAGCCACCATGCGACGACGCCGAAGAAGGCCAGGCCGCCGGCGACGCCGAACAGCCAGTCCATGCCGGGAATGAAGCCGCCTCCGGCGCACAGGAGGATCGCGAGCAGGATCCACTTGGCGCGCCCATACAGCACGATCAAGAGGGCCGTCGCCGCGACGGCATAGCTGAACAGGATGTCGCCTGCGAACAGGAAGATGTGGTGCAAGGCGCCGAAGACCGCCAGCGCGGCGATGCGGCGCATGTAAGGGACGAGGAAGCTGCGGCCAGCGCGCTCCGCCCTGGTCAGCATGACGGCGAAGCCCATGCCGAACAGGAGGGAGAAGATGGTCCAGAATTTACCGGTGACGAAGTACTGGACGAAGTAGCTGACCCAGAAATTCGCGCCGGTGAGACCGCCCTGCATGCCCGAGCCGAGGGAGGCGGTGGCGCGGTTGAAGAACTCGACGTTCATCAGGAGAATGCCGATGAGGGCAAAGCCGCGCGCGACGTCGAGCGACTGGATGCGTTCGTCGTTTGCAACCGGCGTCAGCGCCGCCGGCACAGCTGGTCTGTCCATGCTCATCTCCTTCTGGTTTGATCCGCTGATCGTATTCCAGAGGGTCGCCGCCAAGAGGCCTCATGCGACGAAACGACGTAAATATATGACAGAACGCGTTTTAAGCACCCATTATTAATATTGCATGGCCCCTGCTGGTCACCTCGCTTGCAATTAGCTTGTGTGCGATCTATATTGGATTGATGAAAACGACTCCTTCTACACCCGTGCTGGGCGACCAGCTCTGCTTTGCACTCTACTCGACCTCCTTGGCCATGATGCGTGTGTACCGCGGACTGCTGCCGAAACTCGGTCTGACTTATCCGCAATACCTGGTGATGATGGTGTTATGGGAGCAGGACGAGCTGACCGTGTCGGATATCGGCGAGCGCCTTTTCCTGGATTCCGCCACGCTGACGCCGCTGCTGAAGCGGATGGAAGCGCAGGGCCTGGTGCAACGGGCGCGCGCCCGCGCTGACGAGCGGCAGGTGATCGTCAGCCTCACCGAGCAGGGGCAGTCCTTGCGCAAGGATGCGGCCGCGCTGATGCCGGAAATCCTGTGCGCCACCAAATGCTCGGTGGACGAGATCACCCACCTGCGTGACCAGCTGGTCGACCTGCGCAAGAACCTGAACGATAGCGCCGGGGCGTGAATCGGCGGGGCTCGCCCCGCTTTTCGTTTGGAGAAGAGTGAAGATTCGCAGTGCGAAT
>NZ_DKJX01000116.1:0-12459 GCF_002454935.1 Massilia sp. UBA6681 | reverse complement strand
GTGGCCACCGCGGCCGCCCAGGGCGCCATCGACTGGCCGACCGCGGCGCCCTTCGCGGCGGGCGCGCTGGCCGGCATGCTCGGCGGCCGCTCGCTGGCGGCGCGCATTGCCGGACCCCGGCTGCAAAAGGGCTTTGCCCTGCTCTCGGCCCTGGTCGCCCTCGGGATGATCGGCAAGGCCTTCATCTGATTCATTATCCGTAAGGAGAACGTCGTGAACATCAACCCCATCCAGCTGTTCGATACCGAATCCTCGACCTTCACCTACATCCTGGTCGCGCCCGGCGAGTCCGACGCGGTGATCATCGATCCGGTCGAGCGCCATTGGGAACGCGACCTGCGCCACCTCGAACGTCTGGGCCTGCGCCTGCGCTACGTGCTCGAAACCCACGCCCACGCCGACCACGTCACTTCAGCCGGCCGCTTGTGCGAGAAGACCGGCGCGCTGGCCGCGGCGCCGAGCGGCTGCGGCATCCTGCCGGCTGAACTGCAACTGAACGACGGTGAACTGATCCGCTTCGGCAAGGCAGAAGAGATCCGCGTCCTGCACACCCCGGGCCATACCGCCGGCAGCATGAGCTATGTCTGGCGCGGCAACGTGTTCACGGGCGACACCCTGCTGATCGACGGTTGCGGACGGACGGATTTCCAGAGCGGCAGCGCGGATGCGCTGTACGACAGCGTCCATGCCAAGCTGTTCGCGCTGCCGGACGACACCCGCATGTGGCCCGGTCACGACTACAAGGGCCAGTCGGTATCGACGATCGGCTGGGAGAAGCGGCATAACGCGCGCCTGGCGGGCCGCAGCCGCGAGGACTTCGTGCGCCTCATGGGTGAACTGAATCTGCCCAAGCCGAAGCTGATCGACGTGGCGGTGCCGGCCAACCAGAACCTGGGATTGCCGCATGGGGCGTGAACGCCATGCGGTAAACGAAAAAGAGCTCCAGGATATGGAGCTCTGCCTCGGAATGCTTGGCGGAAGCGGTGAGATTCGAACTCACGAACGGGTTCCCCCGTCGGCAGTTTTCAAGACTGCTGCCTTCAACCACTCGGCCACGCTTCCTGTGAAGAACCGGCATTATACATAATTCATCAATGCCGGGCAGCGAATCTGCTTACTCACTCAAGCCACCAGCAGCCAGTTCTCCCGCAAACAGCGCTCGAAGTCCACAGCCGGCAGCGGCTTGCTGTACAGGTAACCCTGCACCTCGTCGCACCCCGAGGCGCGCAGGAAAGCCAGCTGCTCCAGCGTCTCCACACCCTCCGCGATCACGCGCAGGCCGAGCTGCTGCGCCATGCTGACGATGGTCCCCGCGATCGCGCAATCGCTCGGATCATCCGGGATCCCGAAGGTGAATGAGCGGTCGATCTTGAGGGTATCGATCGGGAAGCGCTTCAGGTAGGACAGGCTCGAATAGCCGGTGCCGAAATCGTCCAGCGACAGCGCCACGCCCAGCTGGTGGATGCGGTCCATGATCGCCGTCACCCGCTCGAAATCGTGCATCAGCGTGCTCTCGGTGATCTCCAGCTCCAGCCACGAAGGATCGAGCTGGTAGCGCGCCAGGGTGTCCGCCACGCGCTCCGGCAGCGACGCCGTGAATTCGCGCGCCGACACGTTCACCGCCAGGCGCAGCGGCGCCACGCCCGCGCGCTGCCAGATCGCGGCCTGGGCGCAAGCCTGCTCCAGCACCCATTCGCCCACCTGCACGATCAAGCCGGTGCTCTCGGCCAGCGGAATGAATTCGCCCGGGGGCACGATCCCGCGGGTCGGATGGACCCAGCGCACCAGCGCCTCGGCGCCGACGATGCGGTCGGTGCCGAGCTCGAACTTCGGCTGGTAGTACAAGGTCAGCTCGCCGTTGCCCAGCGCCTGGCGCAGCCCGGACTCGATGCGCATGCGTTCCTGCATGCCCTGGTTCATGTCCTGGCTGTAGAAGGCGACGCTGCGGTCCGGGTTGGCGTCCAGCTGCTTGGCCCGCTCCATCGCGATGTCCGCCAGCCCGAGCAGGGTCTCGGCCTCGCTGCCGTCCTGCGGGTAGACGCTGATGCCGATGCTGGCGCCCACGCGCAGGTCGTGGCCGCCGATCAGGAAGGGCGCATCCAGGGCTGCCTGCAGCTTCTGCGCCACGGTGGTGGCTTCGAAGTGCTGGCGGATGTCGAACAGGCCCACGGCGAATTCGTCGCCGGACAGGCGCGCCACCACGTCTTCGTCGCGCAGGGTCGCGCGGAAGCGCTGGGCCGCCTGGCGCAGCAGTTCGTCGCCGATTCTGCGCCCCAGGGTATCGTTGATGCGCTTGAAGCGGTTCAGGTCGATGAACAGCACGCAGCCGGCGGCTTCGTTGCGCTGCGCGACCATCAGGGCCTGGTCGACCAGGCGCGCGAACAGGGTGCGGTTCGGCAGGCCGGTGAGTTCGTCGTAGTAGGCCAGGTGGTGCAGCTGTTCCTCGGCCTGCTTGCGTTCCGTGATGTCGGTGAGGTAGGCGATCAGGCCGATCGGGCGCTCCGCCAGGTCGCGCAAGGGCGACAGCGACAGGCTGGCCCAGAACACTTCGCCCGATTTCTTGCGGCGCCGCACTTCCATCATGCGCCCGCCCTGCTCCGCGAAGCTGTCGTGGAAGCCTTCGTCCTCGTCGGCGTACAGGAACAGGATGTTGCGGCCGATCGCCTCCAGCGCGGTGTAGCCGAACAGTTCCTCGGCGCCGCGGTTCCAGCTGGTGATGTAGCCCATCTGGTCCATGGTCAGCACCGACTCGTGGATCTGGTCCAGGATCTGCGACTGGTGCGCGAGCTGGGCTTCCATCTGCGCGTAGGCGTGGGTCGAGCGCACCGCCAGCGAATGCACCTGCAGCAGCGAGGCGGTCAGGTGGGCCAGGCCGGCCAGCCGGCGCGCATCGTCGCTGGTGTAGGCGTCGCGGCCCGCCACTTCATAGACGCCGAATTGTTCCGACGCCCCCGCCACCACCTGGCGCAGCACCTGGAAGTTGCCCTGCAGGCCGCCGACGCCGGCGCCGGGCAGGAAGCGCCCGACCGGGCTGCCCAGCAGCGCGCCCGCAATGCGGCCCAGTTCATCGTAGAGGGAGGCGCCGCGCAGGCGCAGGACGGCGTCGCCGGCGGCGGTGGTGGCGCCGAGGAAATCGATTGATGCGTCGAGTGATGCGTCAATCGCGACGAGCGCCTGCATGTCAGACATTCCGTCCTACCTGGATCGCCCAGTGATAGGCGTTCAACTGGCTGTTCCACCAGCCGGCGGGGTCGATGCCCGCCGCGTCGAGGGCTTGCCGCGTGGGGTGGGTTTCCGTCAGGCGCAGCCAGGCGCCGAGTTCCCCGCTGCGCGTCAGCAGCGCGCCGGATACGTGTTCCGGCAGGTTCAAGTCGGCGACGATATCCGCCATCGGCATGTGCAGCAGCCGGTCCAGCAGCGAGAACACACCGGTCATGAAGGCCAGGTCGCAGGCGTCACGCTCTCCTCCGCCCTGCTTGCACAATGCCTCCAGTTGCGCCGCGCGGCGCGCCGCCAGCGGCAGCAGCAGGTTCGGCAGCCCGTCGGCCTGCTGGCGCGCATACAGCAGCAGCTGCAGCCAGCGCTGCAGTTGGCGCCGGCCGAGCAGGTTGATGGCCTGGTTGAAGCTGGTGATCTGGGTGCTCACTGCAAAGGCGGCCGAGTTGACCAGCTTGAGCAGGTGGTAGGACAGGGTCGGGTCCTGCTTGAGCTGCTGCTCGAGTTCGCGCGAATCGGCATCGCGCGACAACAGGCCGAGCAGGGTCAGGATGCGGCGGCGCGAACTGCCGTCCGGCCTGGCGTCGCCGGCGAGCAGCGGGTCGTAGGGGTAATCGCCGCTGAACCAGTCGAAGCCGGCCATCTCGCTCTGGGTGAAACTGGCGGCGCTGTCGACGCGGCGCGCCAGGTGCGGGCCGAACAGCGCGGCCAGCCGCCCTGCCGGCGCCGGGTCGCGGGCGCAGTCGCGGGCGATGGTGCGCAGCGCCGGCGGCAGCTTGACGCCTTCCTGCGGGGTGCCGTCGAGCCAGAGGCGGTAGCCGAGTTCGTGCAGTTCGGTGAGGCGGCGCGCGGCGCCATCCTCGAGCAGGGCCTGGGCGGCGATGACGAAGCCGATGCGGTTGGCCGGCATCGTGGCCAGCACGGGCGGGCTCAAGACGGCCGGATGGTCGAGCATCAGGAGAGCGTCGAGCGGGGCGATCGCGGCCAGCAGGTCGGGGGGGCCGAACACGGCCTGCAGTCGCTGCGGCAGGTCCGCGCCGCCTTCGACCCGCAGGCAAAGCGCTACCCACTCGTTCTGCCCATTGGCGACCGGGTCGATTGCTACCAGCGGAAACGAGTTGGGGTCCGGCTCGGCCATCTTTATGCTTTCAATGCTCAGGCTCTGAGTAATATTCGGTCAATCTTATTCGACGGATTATCAGAAAGCAACATCTTTTATTTCTTTATGGATACTTAATGCTCATACTTATGTGTAACCGCGGTTTTCGGCGCGCTGGACCGCGAAACGGATCAGTTCGGCCTGCCCTTCGATGCCGAGCTTGCGCTTGATATTCAGGCGGTGGGTTTCGACGGTGCGCACCGACAGTTCGAGCGCGCGGGCGATCTGCTTGTTCGACTGGCCGCCGGCGATATGCTCCAGGACTTCCTGCTCGCGCGCGGTCAGGAGCTCGCTTGACGCCGCCGGGCTGGCCAGCTGGCGCGCCAGCGCGGCGCTGTAGTAGATGCCGCCGCCCATCACGGTGTCGATCGCCAGCACGATGTCCTTGCCCGGCGCATCCTTCAGCACGTAGCCGCGCGCGCCGGCCTGGATCGCCTGCGTGACGTATTCCGGCTTGTCGTGCATCGACAACACCAGCACCGCCACGCCGGGATAGTGCTGGAGCAGGCGCGCGGTGGCCTCGATGCCGCTGCCGCCCTTCATGTTGATGTCCATCAGCACCAGGTCGGGCTGGCAGGCGCCGGCCTGCTCGATGGCTTCCTGGCTTGATCCGGCCTCGCCCACCACGCGCAGGCGCGGCGCCGCTTCCAGGCGCGCGCGCAGGCCGTCGCGCACCAGGGGGTGGTCGTCCACCAGCAGGATCCTGATTTCCGAAGCTTCACTCATGTCTGCTCTTCCACATCGATGCTGGCCACCACACGGGTGCCGAGCGGCGAGGAATCGATCGCCAGCCGCCCGCCGATCGCTTCCATCCTTTCCATCATGTTGCGCAGGCCGATGCCGCGCTGCGGGTGCTGGGCGATGTCGTGGGCGTCGAAGCCGCCGCCATCGTCGGCGATCTCCAGGCTCAGGCAGCGGCCGCGCCGCACCAGGCGCATCTCCACCTGGCGCGCGCCGGCATGGCGCTCGACGTTGGTGAGCGCCTCCTGGGCGATGCGGAACAGCACCGTGCCGGCCATCTCGGGCAGCGCGTCCACCGGCCCTTCCGCGCGGAAGCGCACCGGCGTGCCGCTGTGGCGTCCGAACTCGCTGGCCAGGTAGTCGAGCGCCGGCGCCAGGCCGAGGTCATCCAGCAGCGTTGGGCGCAGGTCGTGCGAGATGCGGCGCACCTCGCCCAGCACCGATTTCACCTGCTCCACGGTGCGCTCGAGCGCGCCGCGCGCCTGCTGCTGCTGGGCCGCGTCGCCGTCCAGGCGGATGATGCCCGCCTCCAGCTGCAGCTTGACCGAGACCAGCGCCTGGCTGATCCCGTCGTGCAGGTCGCGCGACAGGCGCGCCCGCTCTTCTTCCTGCGACTCTACCACGCGCTGGGCCAGCGCCTTGAGCTTGGCGTCGGCCACGCGCAGCTCGCGCAGGTTCAGCACCAGGCCGCCGCTCGCCACCGCCAGCGAGGCCAGCACGGCCAGGCCGGCGATCCACAGCAGCGTCTCGCCGATGTTCCGCGACTGCTGGGCATCGACCTGCGCCAGCGCGGCCTCGACGTCGTCCAGGTAGATGCCGGTGCCCATCATCCAGCCCCAGTGCGCTACCGGCACCACGTAGCCGAGCTTGGGCGCCTGCCGGCTTGAGGTTGGCTTGGCCCAGGTGTAGCGGTGGAAACCGCCGCCGGCGCGGGCGCGTTCGATCAGGCGCTGGATGGTCGGCACGCCGTTGGCGTCGACCCAGTTCCACATCTCGGTGCCGACCAGCTCGGGCTGGCGCGGGTGCATCAGGCTGCGGCCCTGCATGTCGTAGACGAAGAAATAGCCGTCGTCGCCGAAGCTCAGCGAACCGAGGATGCGCTTGGCCTCTTCCTGGATGGCCGGATCGGTGCGGCCGGAGCGCACCAGGTGGCCGATCGACTGCGTGGCCAGGGCCACGTAATGGCGCAACTCGGCTTCCTTGCTGGCCAGGTAGGCCTGCTGGATGGTGGCGCGCTGCTGCCGGGCCAGCTCGGCGGCCTGCTGGCGCACGAACAGGGCGATGGCGCACAGGGCCACGATCAGCGGCCCGATCGCCAGCACGATGACCTTCTGCCTTAACTTCATCAGGTTCTGTTTTTGTAGGGTGGGCGGGTCTCCCGCCCACGCGGTCAACAGGTGGAATCATCGTCCGCGGCATTTCTGCGGTAACTATCACCGCGTGGGCGGGGAACCCGCCCACCCTACGGTAAGCGACATACTGTTCTTGACTGATTTCCAGCACACATTTTAAGGGGGAAACGGAACCGCTGCCGGGGTCGCCTTCTACGTAGTACTACGCAGGTACTGCGTAATGGTGCGCTTGTGGCGCTGATATTCGTGCAACATACTCTCCGGTACGCTGTCCAAAAAACCGCCGGTCGACACAGTACGCCACCGGCCACAAGAAGTAGTCAATCCACCTCGGAGGAGCACCATGAAAAGCATGTCGAGCGCGCTCGGCTGGATCGCATTGTCGGTCCTGGGCGCATTTTCGCTCGGTTTCATCGCCGTCAAGCAAGGCGAGACCATCAACGCGATCTGGATCGTCGCAGCAGCAGTCTGCGTCTACCTGATCGCCTACCGTTTCTACAGCAAGTTCATCGCCTACAAGGCGCTGCAACTCGATCCGAAGCGCCAGACCCCCGCCTACAAGTACAACGACGGCCTGGACTATGTCCCGACCAACAAGTACGTCCTGTACGGCCACCACTTCGCCGCGATCGCCGGCGCCGGCCCGCTGGTGGGTCCGGTGCTGGCGGCCCAGATGGGCTACCTGCCGGGCATGATGTGGATCCTGGCAGGCGTCGTCTTCGCCGGCGCCGTCCAGGACTTCATCGTGCTGTTCATGTCCACCCGCCGCGACGGCCGCTCGCTCGGCGACCTGATCAAGTCCGAAATGGGCGAGATCCCGGGCCTGATCGCGCTGCTGGGCACCTTCATGATCATGGTGATCATCCTGGCGGTGCTGGCGCTGATCGTCGTGAAGGCGCTGACCCACTCGCCGTGGGGCAGCTTCACCGTGCTGGCCACCATCCCGATCGCGCTGTTCATGGGCCTGTATTCGCGCTACGTGCGCGTCGGCCGCATCGGCGAAGTCTCGGTCATCGGCTTCGTGCTCCTGATGCTGGCCATCATCGGCGGCCAGTGGGTGCACGACTCGCCGACCCTGGGCCCGATGTTCGACTTCACCGGCACCCAGCTGACCTGGATGCTGATCGGCTACGGCTTCGTCGCCTCGGTGATTCCGGTGTGGCTGCTGCTGGCGCCGCGCGACTACCTGTCCACCTTCCTGAAGATCGGCACCATCGTGGCGCTGGCGATCGGCATCCTGATCGTCGCCCCGGACCTGCGCATGCCGGCCGTGACCAAGTTCATCGACGGCAGCGGCCCGGTCTGGTCGGGCAACCTGTTCCCCTTCCTGTTCATCACCATCGCCTGCGGCGCGGTGTCGGGCTTCCACGCGCTGATCTCCTCGGGCACCACCCCGAAGATGATCGAGAACGAGACCCACGCCCGCTTCATCGGCTACGGCGGCATGCTGATGGAATCGTTCGTGGCGATCATGGCGCTGGTGGCGGCGTCCACCATCGACCCGGGCGTGTATTTTGCGATGAACAGCCCGGCCGCGGTGCTGGGCACCACCGCACAATCGGCTGCGGCCGCGGTGTCGCAGATGGGCTTCGTGATCACCCCTGAAACGCTGGAGCAGATGGCGAAGGACGTCGGCGAGAACACCATCATCTCGCGCGCCGGCGGCGCCCCGACCCTCGCCGTGGGCATGGCCCACATCCTGTCGAACGTGGTCGGCGGCCAGGCCATGATGGCCTTCTGGTACCACTTCGCGATCCTGTTCGAGGCCTTGTTCATCCTGACCGCGGTGGACGCCGGCACCCGCGCCGGCCGCTTCATGCTGCAGGACCTGCTGGGCGCGTTTGCACCGTCGCTCAAGCGCACCGAGTCGCTGCCGGCCAACCTGCTGGCCACCGGCCTGTGCGTGGCGGCCTGGGGCTACTTCCTGTACCAGGGCGTGGTCGATCCGCTGGGCGGCATCAACACCCTGTGGCCGCTGTTCGGCATCGCCAACCAGATGCTGGCCGGTATCGCGCTGATGCTGGGCACCTGCGTGCTGTACAAGATGAAGCGCGCGCAGTACGCCTGGATCACGGTCGTGCCGACCCTGTGGCTGCTGGCCTGCACCCTGACCGCCGGCTGGCAGAAGATTTTTGCCGCCGACCCGAAGGTCGGTTTCCTGGCCCACGCCGACAAGTTCCAGGCCGCGCACGACGCCGGCACGGTGCTGGCCCCGGCCAAGACCATCGAGCAGATGGAGCGCATCATCTTCAACGACTACGTCAACGCGACCCTGGCGGGCTTCTTCATGTTCGTGGTGCTGGCGGTGCTGGTGTATGGCGTGCGCACCGTCATGGCTGCGCGCGCAAGCAGCAGCCCGACGGCGAAGGAGACCCCGTACGTCGCAATGGCCAACCCACAGGTGCAATGATGTTCGGCGCTCTGCTGGAGGCTGGCAAGGAAGCAGGCAAGTACCTCGGGCAGAGCATGCGCCTGATGGTCGGCCTGCCCGAGTACGACACCTACCTGGCGCACATGGAACGTACCCATCCGGACCAGACGCCGATGACCTACGAGGAGTTCTTCCGGGAGCGCCAGGAAGCGCGCTACGGCGGCAAGCGGGCTACCTGCTGCTGAAGGCTGCATGAATGAGGAAGAGACCCCACAGGGTCTCTTCCGGGACCCGACAGGGTCCCTTCGCTTTTATCGCCTGGCGGGAAGGCAGACCAGGTTGATGGGCGCCGTGATGTCGTCGAAGCGGTGGGCGTCGGCCGAACTCACCTTGTCGCCGGGGCTGCCGTCGGCGGTGAAGACCGTCATGGCATAGCCCAGCTGTTCCAGCATCGCCACGTAGCCGGGGCCGGAGATGCCGCCGATCTCGCGCAGCGAGCGCGGGAAGAACTCGGTCAGGATGACCGGCGCATGCTCGGCAAGCGTCCTGGCCGCGCCCCGGATGATGTGCGGCTCGAAGCCCTCGACGTCCATCTTGAGGAAGCGGATACGGCGCTCGTAGTCGACCGAATCGAGCGGCCGGATGCGGATGCGCTCGCCGCGTGCATCGGCCGAGATGTAGGAACTGCCGGGATTGGTCGCGTGGGAACTCAGGTGGAAGGAGCCCTCGCCTTCGCTCGCACCCAGGCCTTCGTTGTGGAGGGAACAGCGCGTCTCGAAGCCGTTGGCCCGCACGCTGCGCGCCAGCATGTCGAAGGTAGTGCGCATCGGCTCGAAGGCATACACGCGGCCGCTCTCGCCCACCGCCCTGGCGGCCTGGATCGCGAACACGCCGATGTTCGCGCCGGCGTCGATGACGCCGTCGCCTTCGCCCAGCCAAGACAGCATGAAGTCGACTTCGGCGTTTTCCCAATTGCCGTGCAGGACGCCGAACGACACGAAACCGTCGAACAGGTTCACCCATATCTGCAGGCCGCGGTAATCGGTCATGACCCATTTTTCATGGGGCCACAAACCGAGCTTGTCGCGGATATCCCAGCGAAACCGGGGCGAATCGAGCATCCTGAGCGCGACCTGGTGGATATTGTCGCAAGCCAGGTAGTCGTCGAGCGGCGTCAGCCCGTCGCACGGCCAGCCGAACAGGGCCGTATGAACGATATTGATCTGGTCGATCAAAGGCAGGGACGCCGGCGCCACGGCCTGCGGCGCCATAGCGGGGCCGCCCTGCTCGTCGGCTTGCCGCTTGCGGGGAAGCTGCAGGTTGTCGAGGATGCGCGTGGTCAGGTTCATGCTGGTTCTCCTGGTCGTCGTGGCGGACCGGTCCTGCAGCGGTCCAAACGCACCGAGTCTAGGCGCGAAGGCGGCGTCGGTTTTAGTGAAGATCAGAAGTGCACGATGAAAGCGTGGCCGGTCCGCGCACGCTGCGTGCGGATTTGCCCTACGTACATTGACGTCCGTCAACGCTACCCCACCCCCTTGAACGTATATTTTTTTCTTGCGGGAATTTGCATTCCGCAAAGGAAGCCCTGCGTCGTCCGGCGCCGGGCTGCTCCGACGTGCCTGCGGGATCAGAATGCCGAACTTCGAGCGCTCCAGCCTGAACCAGAAGCTGACCATCATCTCGCTGCTCTCGACCGCGACCGCACTGCTGTTCGTGTTCGCAGCCTTTGTCGCGACTTCGGTGGCGAACCATCGCAAGGACGAGGCGATGCAGCTGCAGACCTTCGCCCAGGTCATCGCGGCCAGCAGCGCCGACTACCTGCTGCTGCGCGACCGCGCACGCGCCAGCAATGCGCTTGGCGCGCTGGCGGCCAAGAGCGACATCGCCTCGGCCGTCCTGTACGACCGCAACGGCAAGCCCTTCGCGCTCTACCTGTCCGCCAGCGACAGCCCTACCGAAGACCTGGTCCCGCCCGAGGCCCTGGACGGCATCGATGCCGAGACGCTGGGCGCCGCCAATGCCGGGGGCCAGGTCCTGCTGTCGCGCCGCATGCGCCTGTACCTGCCGGTGATGGCGGGCGAACTGCAGGTGGGCGTGGTCATGATCGAGACCGACCTGGTCGAGACCTGGATCGACATCCTCGCCGGGCTGGCGGTGATGGGCCTGGCGATGCTGGTGTCGCTGGGGGTCGCGGTGGGCATGGCCGGCCGCTTCAAGCGCAGCATCGCCGAGCCGGTGACCAAGCTGATCCAGGCCGCGCAGAAGGTCTCCACCAGCCAGAACTACAGCCTGCGCATCGCCCACCAGCGCACCGACGAGCTGGGGCAGCTGATCGACAGCTTCAACACCATGATGGCCCAGATCGAGGACCGCGGCGCCGCCCTGCTGCACCACCGCGACGAGCTGGAACGCCAGGTCGGCGTGCGCACCGAGCAGCTGGAAAAGGCCAAGAATGCCGCCGAAGCCGCGAGCCGCGCCAAGAGCGCATTCCTGGCCACCATGAGCCACGAGATCCGCACCCCGATGAACGGCGTGCTCGGGATGACCGAGATGCTGCTGGCGACCCCGCTCACCGAAGCCCAGCGCAACTACACCACCCTGGTCAAGCGCTCGGGCGAGCACCTCCTGGTGATCATCAACGACATCCTCGATTTTTCCAAGATCGAGGCCGGCAAGCTGACCATCGAGTACATCAATTTCAACCTGTGGGACCTGCTGGACGACATCCACAACGTGTATACCCCGCAGGCGGCCGGCAAGGGGATCGGCTTCGACTTCGACATCGCCAACGACATCCCGGTGGCGATCTGCGGCGACCCGAACCGGCTGCGCCAGATCATGGCCAACCTGCTCGGCAATGCCATCAAGTTCACCGATGAAGGCCGCATCCTGGCGCGGGTGCGCGTGGCCGGCGAGGACACCCAGTCGGTCATGCTGCGCTTCGAGGTGCACGACACCGGCATCGGCATCTCGCGCGAAGCGCGGGCGCGCCTGTTCGAGGCCTTCTCGCAGGCCGACGATTCGACCACGCGCCGCTACGGCGGCACCGGCCTCGGCCTGGCGATCTCGAAGCAGCTGGTGGAACTGATGGGCGGCGCCATCGGCGTCGACAACGCGCCCACGCGCGGCTCGATCTTCTGGTTCACCGTCAGCTTCGACAAGCGCCGCGTCGATCCCGATGCGCCCGGCCACCGCGAGCACACGCTGGAGGGCCTGCGCGTGCTGATCGTCGACGAACAGGAGGAGCCCCGCGAAGACCTGGCCCAGCAGCTGCGGGCCTGGCGTGCGTCCGCCGATTGCGCCGCCAGCGCGGCCGCCGGCTACGAGCGCCTGCTGAGCGCGGCCAGGAGCGGGCGCCCCTACGACGCCGCCGTCATCGACATGGAAATGACCCACACCAGCGGCCTGGCGCTGGCGGCATCGATCAAGGCCGATGCCGGCGCGCGCGTCACCCACCTGGTGCTGGTCAGTCCCGAGCGCCTAGCGGCCGATCCGGTCCAGCGGCGCGCCGCCGGGGTCGCCTACCAGCTGGTCAAGCCGGCGCGCGCGGCCGACATGTATGCCTGCCTGGCCGCCTGCGCGGCGCGCCTGCATGCGCCCGGGCCCGCATCGGCGCCGGC
>NZ_DKJX01000094.1:0-31523 GCF_002454935.1 Massilia sp. UBA6681 | reverse complement strand
CAGGGCGGCATGGCGCGCGGCCACGGCGCCCTGGCCTTCGGCGAGGCCGAGCGGCGCCGTGAAGGCGAAGCGGCTGCCGGCGCCAGGCGTGCTGGCGGCGGCGATGCGGCCGCCCATCAGCTCGACCAGCTGGCGCGAGATCGACAGGCCCAGGCCGCTGCCGCCGTACTTGCGGGTGGTCGAACTGTCGGCCTGGGTGAAGGACTGGAACAGGCGCCCGATCTGCTCCGGGCTCATGCCGATGCCGGTGTCGGTCACCGAGAATTCGAGCGTCACGCTGCCGTCGTGGCGCTCCAGCAGTTCGACCGCCACGACGATTTCGCCGCGCTCGGTGAACTTGACGGCGTTGCCGGCAAGGTTGACCAGCACCTGTCCCAGGCGCAGCGGGTCGCCCACCAGCTGCTGCGGCACCCCGGCGCCGATCCGGAATATCAGTTCCACGCCCTTGGCGTCGCTCTTGACGCTGATGACGCTCGCCAGGTGCTCGAGCATCTCGTTCAGGTCGAAGGGCAGCTTCTCGATCGCCAGCTTGCCGGCTTCCATCCTGGCGTGGTCGAGGATATCGTTGATCAAACCCAACAGGTGCTCGCCGGCGCCCAGGATCCTGGACAGGTAGTTGCGCAGTCTGGGCGGCGCCTCGCCCATCAGGGCCAGGCGGCTCATGCCGATGATGGCGTTCATCGGGGTGCGGATCTCATGGCTCATGTTGGCCAGGAACTCCGATTTCATGCGCGCTTCCGCTTCGGCGCGCAGCATGGCCTGCCGGGTCGCCTTGCTGCGCAGGCTGATCATGCGCATGAACATCAGCATGTCGATGGTGACGCCCAGCTGCAGCGAGTGCAGGGTCCAGAAGTTGGCCGGCAGGACGCCCGCCGCCAGCTGGGCCTGCACCACGGCGCCGCCGGCGCTGAAGAGCCAGCTGAACAGGAAGTAGAATCCGATCTCGTCGCCGGCGCGCATGCGGCGCCAGGCGCCGGGCAGGCCGAGGAACATCGGCGCGGCGCCGACCGTCATGGTGAACACGATCAGGATGCGGTGGTCGAGCAAGCCCAGGCACCACAGCAGGCCGGCCAGGATGCACAATGCGGCGCCGCCCTTCATGATGCGGCTGAAGCGCCGGTCCATGCCCGGGCGCGCCAGGATCTGTTCGACGAACAGGTAGGCGCCGGCCGAGGCGATCTGCGACGACAGCCCCATCACGTGCTTGCTGAACCACTCATGGCCGCGCCACAGGAATTGCTCGCCCAGGCCGAACCAGACCAGGCCATACAGGGTCAGGCCGCCCACGTACATCGCGTATTTGCCATACAGCGGCTCGCGCAGGGCGAACCATTGACCGAGGCTGTAGGCGATCAGGCAGAGGGCGATGCCGAGCAGCAGGCCCTGCAGCATCTGCTCGCCCAGCGCGGCGCGCTGGTAGGCGTCCGGCTGCATGATACTGATCGGAGCCACGCGCGGCCCTCTGGCGAACACCCGCACCAGCAGCGTGTAGTCGGCGCCCGGCTCGAGCCTGAGGGCGACGGCAGGGACCCGGCCCTTGAGTGCGCCATCCTCGGCCAGGCGGCGTCCGCTGCTGGCGAGCTTGCGCAGGCGGCCGCCGTCTTCCAGGTAGAACTCGACTTGGTCGAGGATGCCGAAGTCGATCTGCACCACCCAGTCGTGCGGCGCGCCAGCTTCTACCCGCAAGGGGATACGCACCCAGTGCGGATCCTGGATCAGCGCGAGGACGCCGCGCGCGGTGTCCGGTCGGGCGTAACGGCCGGTGGCGGCGAGCGCCGCGGCGGCGTCGAGCTTGCCGCCCTCGTCGACCAGCACCGTGGTGGCGGACCAGGTATCGATGCTGCGCGTGTGCGGCCCGAGCACCAGCGCTTCGCTCCCCGCTGCGTGGACACCCTGGGCGAACAGCACCAGCACCAGGGCCGGCAGCGCCGGGATGGCGAGCAGCATGAGGCCGCGCCATGCCGCGACGGCGGCGCCGAGCAGGACGGCCGCTCCGGCCATGCCGGCGCGCAGCGGGGAGGACGTCGGGTGCACAGCGTTGCGCTTCATTCAGGCTCCAGCGAGTGGTTCACGAAAATAAAGGCCGGACGGGTGTCCGGCCTTTCCTCAGAAACGCAGGTCGAGACGCAGGTCGGCGGTGCGCGGCGCGGTCGGGGTGGTCATGCCGAAGCTGTCGATGATCGACGGCCGCACCTTG
Source organism: Massilia sp. UBA6681 (assembly GCF_002454935.1). Lineage (NCBI taxonomy): Bacteria > Pseudomonadati > Pseudomonadota > Betaproteobacteria > Burkholderiales > Oxalobacteraceae > Massilia > Massilia sp. UBA6681. The sequence continues at coordinate 29,326 of NZ_DKJX01000094.1, read as the reverse complement.
TTCTCGATATTGCGCACGCGCGCCAGGATGCTCCAGCTGCTGCCCGCCGGCGCCCACGCCAGCGTGGCGTCGGTGCTGGTATGCGACGGCACGCGGTAGGTCAGGAGCTGGCTCGGGACCGCCAGCACGTACTCGCCGCTGGCGCGTGCGAACAGGCCGCCGGTGAGCTGGCCGCCGGCCAGTGGGAAGCGCTGCTGGTAGCCGAGCGTGAACACATGGCTCGGCGCCCGGTCCAGCTTGTGCCCGGCCCAGGACACGGTCGGTGTCGCCATGTAGCTGACGTAACGGGCGTCGAGCAGGGTCAGGCCGTACTGGAGGCGGCCGCCGCTGCCGACGCGCAGCTCGCCATCGAGCTCGATGCCGCGGCTGCGCGCGGCGCCGGCGTTGCGGGTCAGCAGGCGCGGGGCGCCGGCGACGATCGCATTGCCGGTGAGCTGCAGGTTGGTGTAGTCGTAGTGGAAGGCGCTGGCATTGACCGTCAGGCGGCCGCCGAGCAGGCGCGACTTCAGCCCGGCTTCCCAGGCACGCAGTTCTTCCGGCTGGTAGTACAGGAACTCGGGCGTGACCGCGGCGGCTGCCGGGCAGGGGATGCCGAGGGCGGAGGTGCCGGCCACGCAGCCGTCGTTGAAGGCCCCGGCCTTGTAGCCGGTTGCCAGGCTCAGGTAGGCCAGGGTGGATGGGGCGAGGTCGAATTCCGCGCCCAGGCGCCAGGTGGTGCGCGCGGTCGACAGGTCGGCGGCGTTCAGCAGGCGGCGGTCGGTGGCCGGATTGAAGCTTGGGCCCTGCTGGAAGTCGGTCGAACCGACACGCCACTTGTGGTCGAGGGTGCGGCGCGCGCCGGCGCTCAGGCGCAGGCTCTCGCCGGCGCGCCAGGTGACTTGCCCGAACACCGCGCGGCTGGCGGCCTCGGTCACCAGCGGGAAGGCGTAATACGGCGGCAGGCCGACCGGGCGCAGGCCCTGGAAGGCGTAGCGGGTGTCGGATTCTTCGCTGAAGTAATACAGGCCGCCCTGGGCGCTGAGCGGACCGCTGCCCCTGGTGGCCAGGCGCAGCTCGTGCGAATCCTGGGTGTTGGCTCCATCGTAGCTGTTGATCACGCCGAGCGCGATGGCCGGGGAGATCCGGTAATAATAGTTGTTCACCATCTGCTGGTCGAGTTCGCGGCGCGAACCGAGGTAGTAGAGGGTGGCCGGGCCCAGGTTCCAGCTCAGGTCGGCCAGCAGGCCGCGCGCGCGGCGGTCCTGCATGCCCTGCACCGGGGCGATGTTCGCCGGGCGAAAGCCCATGCTCAGGCGTTCGTCGGTAGAAGTGTCGCGCCAGCTTGGGGCGCCGGCGGCGACACCGGTGTAGAAATTGGTGTCCGGGACGAAGCGGTCGTTGTTGTTGGTGGCTTCGCTATGGTCATAACGCAGCAGCAGGGCGGCGTCGCGGCCGAGCGCCAGCCTGGCGCTCAGGCGCGCATCGCGGTCGTCGCGGTCCATGCCGGGCTTGAAGCGCGTGCCCTGGCCGTTGCGCAGGAAGGGGTCCTGCTTGCGGGTGCTGACGGCGGCGCGCAGGGCCAGGCCATCGTTCACCGGAACGTTGATCACGCCTTCGAGCTTGCGGTTGCCGTAGCTGCCCGCCTCGAGAGCGACGCGGCCTTCCAGCTGGGCGGTCGGTGCGTTCGAGATCACGTTCACCAAGCCGGCCGTGGTGTTGCGGCCATACAGCGTGCCCTGCGGTCCGCGCAGCACTTCGATGCGGTCGACGTCGAGGAAATTGGCGGCCTGGCCGGCAGGGCGCGCGATGTACACGCCGTCCTGCATGAAGGCGGCCGACGGGTCGCCCTTGTCGGTGGTGTCGTTGTTGCTGATGCCGCGGATGGTCACGCGCAGGCCCGAGAAGGCCTGGTCGACGTGCACGTTCGGCAGGCGCGCGCCCAGCGATGCCGGATTGTCGGCGCCGAGTTCGCGCAGCTGCTCACCCTGGAGCACGCTCATGGCGACCGGGGTGCGCGAGGCGGTGGAGACGGTGCGCTGCGCCGTGACCACGACCTCCGGGACGGCGTTGTTCTGTTCCTGGATGGCTGGCGCTTCCTGCGCCTGGACGGCGTGGGCACAGCCCAGACCCCAGGCAATACCCGATACTGCGACGGCCAGCAACTTCTGTGCCGGACGGACCTGCTTTACTGTCATGAAGGACTTCCCCTAGGTTTTTCTAGTTGGCGGATCATGCCGCCTTGCATCCCTATTGTTCTATTATGGCAATTTATTTTGCACTGAGGGATGCAGCTCCGGAAGTCTAGCAGGGAGTGACCACGGGCAATAGTCCTACAAAACGTAATTGAACGAAAATAGCAGGCTGTTACAACGTTCGTGGGTCGGGCATGGCAAAGTGGACAACGCCGGGCCCGGCCCCGGCTTCACGCGTGCGCCACAGGACGCTTGTTTTGGCTTAATTTTCGGTCAACAACATTAGCGCCGTCCGCGCGGCGTATGACGAGGAGACTGCATGACACGCTTCCTTCCAGGATGGGCAGGGGCACTATTGCTGGCCGCTGCCGGCGCGGCCGCCCAGCCGGCCACGCAATCGGCCACCTACACCAACCCCTTGCCGCTGCGCCTGGCCGACGGCAGCCTGGCCGAAAGCTGCGCCGACCCGTCCCTGCTGCGCGACCGCACCTCCTCCCCGACAGTGTGGTACATGTACTGCACCATGGACCCGGTCAGCCGCAAGGAGCGCGAGGGCAGCGGCTGGAAGTTCCGGATGATGCCGGTCTACCGCTCGGTGGACCTGGTCAACTGGTATTTCGTGCGCGATTCCTTCGACCAGCGCCCGCCTGGCCTGGCCGGGCCGAAGTCCGGCCTGTGGGCGCCGGAGCCGGTTTACCAGAACGGCAGCTATTACCTGTACTTCACCGTCACCGACGTGGCCGACCGCCACAGTCCGGAAAAGGGCTGCGAGTCGGACAGCGGGATCGCGGTCGCCACCAGCGCTTCGCCGGCCGGGCCCTGGCGCCCCGCCGAGCGCCTGGTGGTGCCCCCGCGCCGCGCCGGCGCCGGCTGCAACTTCCACTGGACCTTCGACCCCGACGTGGTCGAGGACGACCAGGGCGACCGCTTCCTGTACTACGGCAGCTATGGCGGCGGGCTGTTCGTGCAGCGCCTCTCGAAGGACGGCCTGCGGGTCGAGGGCGACCCGGTGCGGATCGGCGCCGCCAACCGCTACGAGGGCGCCGAGGTGGTCAAGGCCGGCAAGTACTGGTACCTGTTCGCCTCGAGCACCGACTGCTGCCGCGGCCCCTTGACCGGCTATGCCCTCTTTGTCGGCCGCGCCACCAGTCCCGAGGGGCCTTTCCTCGACCGCGAAGGAAACGACATGGCAGCCGCGCGCGTGGGCGGCACGCCGGTGCTTGTCCAGAACGGCAACCGCTGGGTGGGCGCCGGCCACAATACCGTGTTCCAGGACGCGGCCGGCCAGTGGTGGACCTTTTACCATGCGGTCGACCGCAACCAGGGCTATTTCAGCGTCGAGGACAAGCTGACCCGCCGTCCGCTGCTGCTCGACCGGATCGACTGGGTGGACGGCTGGCCGCTGATCAACCACGGCGCGGGCCCGTCGGACACGCCGCAGCGCGCGCCAAGCATCGTGGCCGGACAGGCCACGGCAGCGCCGCCCGTGCCGGCCGTATCGCCCACGCCGGCGGCGATGCCGCTATGGACGGAGCGCTTCGACGGGGCGCGGCTCGATGCGCGCTGGAACTGGATCCGCCCGCAAGCCGCCGGCAGCTGGTCCACCGGCCAGCCGGGCCTGCGCATGGCCACCCAGCAGACCGACCTGCACGTGGACACCAACACCGCCGCGGTACTGGCCACGGCGCTGCCCGAGGGCGACCTTCGCATCGTGGCGCGCATCCGGCTCGATGCGCCGCTCGATTGCTGCGCCAAGCCGGTACAGGGCGGGCTGGTCGTGATGCGCGACGACGACAACTACGTCAAGCTGGTGGAGCTGGCCCACGACGGGCTGCGCCAGGTGGAATTCGGCAAGGAACTGGCGCCGGTGGAGCGCGGCTATCCGCGCTACGGCAACACGGTGGCGGGCACGCCGGGCGAATGGACCTGGCTGCGCATCGACATCCGGCGCGCGGGGAAGGAAGAACGCTACACCGCCTGGTCGATGGCAGAAGGCGGGAACTGGGTCGGCGGCAGCACCTGGACCCACCGCCTGGGCAGCAAGCGCCGGCTAGGTCTGGTGGCGATGGGCGGCGCCGGCCATGCCGTCACTTTCGGCGAAGTCCGGGTCGAGCGCCTCCCGCCCTGACGCGCCCCGCTTGCCGGCATGGGCGTGCACCGACCAGGTCACGCCCGCGACGAGCAGCACGATCGCCGCCAGCTCCTGGGCGCGCGGGCCCTGGGCGCGGTACAGGAAGCCGTAGAGCAGGGCGAACAGGGTCTCGAACAGGATCAACTGGCCGGACAGGGTGACCGGCACGCGGCGGCTCGCCACGTTCCACAGCTGGTTGCCGATCACCGAGGCGCCCAGCGCCAGCAGGGCATTGCAGGTCCAGAACAGCTGCCAGTCGCGTGCGGGCGTGGCCGGAACCGGCTCGGAAAACAGCCAGCTGGCGGCGCCGATGAGGAGGGCGATCACGCCGGTGGACAGTCCGTACAGCGCCGACCACTGGGCGCTGGAGAATTGCGGATTGCGCTTCAGGTAGCGCGCGTTGTCGAGGGCGTACCAGCTCCAGCACAGGAGGGCGCCGGCGGCGCAGGCCACGCCCAGCGCGATCTCGCCCGCGGACGCCGCCGGGCCGGCATGCAGGAAGCTGTCGACATTGATGCAGGCGATGCCCGCGGCCACCAGCAGCAGCGGCAGCGCGAGGCGCCGAAGCGGCAGGGCGCCATGGTCCTTGCGGCCCAGCAGCGTCACCACCACCGGCACCATGCCGATGATGAGCGAGGTCGGGGCAAGGCCGGCGTACTTCACGCCAGCCGCGAGCAGCATGTAGTACACGATGTTCCCGGCCAGCGCATGCCGCACCAGCGCCGCATAGTCGGCGGGGACGAGGGTGGCGAACAGGGACTTCAGGCGCGGCAGCAGCAGGGCGAAGGCCATCGCGCCATAGGCGAGGTAGCGGCCGACCGCCAGCTCCAGCGGCGAGAAGGCGCCCAGCATCTCCGGCACGATGAACACCAGGCCCCACATCGCCCCGGCCAGCAGGCCGCACAACACTCCGATCCACATACCCGACCCACAAGCAAAGCAAGGATTCTACACCCTCGGGTCTGATGCCTACAGGACAGCCCTTGTTAATAATTATTTGCTAGTATTAATGATAAAAACAGTGGCACCCCAACGAGAACGACCCAGGAGACAGGCTTGACCTCATTCACGGTGCGCCTCGCCGGCGCGGCGATCGCATGCGCCCTGTGCGCGCCCATGTCCGCCAAAGCGCAGATTGAGGTGCGCATGTGGACGCTGCTGAGCGGCGGCGACGGCGCGCGCATGTCGGCGCTGGTCGAGCGTTTCAATGCCAGCCAGCGGGAGGTGCGCGTCACCAGCACCACGCTCAAGTGGGGCGAACCCTTCTACACCAAGCTGATCACCTCATCGGTGGTCGGGGCCGGGCCGGACATCGCCACCGTGCACCTGTCGCGCATGACCAACCTGGCCGGCGGCGGCGTGCTGCGCCCGATCGCCCCGCAGGAGCTCGCTGCAAGCGGCTTGCAGCCGGGCGATTTCTATCCGCGCCAGTGGCAGAAATCCCAGCACCTGGGTCGCACCTATGCGATCCCGCTCGACCTGCATCCGCTGGTCCTGTACTACAACAAGACGCTGGTCGGACAGGCCGGCCTGCTCGACGCGTCCGGCGCGCTCAAGCCGATCCAGGGCATCGACGCGCTGGGCGACGCCTTCCGCGCGGTGCGCCAGGCCACCGGGCGGCCCGGCATGACGATGGAAAGCAGCCAGAGTTCCTATGCGATCTGGCGCCTGTGGATCTCGATGCTGGCGCAACGCAACGCGCCCCTGATCCAGAACGGGCGCTTCGCCTACGGCCCGGTGGGCGCCGATTCGCTGGCGCGCGTGGCGCGCTGGTTCCAGCAGGGATACGCCCAGCCGGGCCTGGACTACGCGGCCTCCACCAGCCAGTTCATGGGCGGCAACGCCGGCTTCATGATCAACGGCGTGTGGGAGGTGCCGGAGATGGTGCGTTCAACGAGAAGCGGCACCCTCGGCTTCGAATACGGCATCGTCCCGCTGCCGCGCATGTACGGCAACGACAGCGTCTGGGCCGATTCGCACGCCTTCGCCATTCCCGCCAACGAGGGGCGGCCCATGTCGCCCGAAAAGGCGCGCGCCGTGATGCGCTTCATTGCGTTCGTGAGCAAGAACTCGTTCGGCTGGGCCGAGGGCGGGCATGTGCTGGCCTACCGGCCGGTGGCGGAGTCGCCCGCTGCCCAGGCCCTGATGCCGAACCGGCTGTACGCAGACGTGCCGCGCCACGTGATCTACGACCCGGACGCCTGGTACATGGGGGCGGCCGGGCCGCTCGAGGCGATGGCCTCGAAATACCTGCCGGCGGCGCTGTCGTCGCAGCTCACGCCTGCGCAGGCCCTGCGCATGTTCGAAACCGAGGCGGCGCGCATGATCAAGAAGCGCCCGCCGCGCTACTAGGAGCCAGCATGGCATCTGCCCGTTCGACCCAGGCCAGGCGCGGCGATGGATTGCCGGCGGCGATGCTGCTGGCGCCCTTCGCGCTCGCCTTCCTCCTGTTCTTCTTCCTGCCGGCGCTCGATACCTTCTACATGAGCCTGACGGAGAGCAGCCTGACGCGCACCAATGCCTTCATCGGCATCGACAACTATGTCACGCTGGTGCAAGACCCCTCGTTCTGGGCGGCGGTCGGCAACACCTTCTACTTCGCGCTGCTGACGGTGATTCCGCTGACCGCCCTCGGCCTGCTCATGGCGCTGCTGGTGAACCGCTTCACCAGGGCGAGCGGCTGGCTGCAGGGCGCCTTCTTCCTGCCCTATGTGCTGCCGATCTCGGTCATGACCCTGATCGCGGACTGGATGCTGCAGCCGTCGTCCGGAGTCGTCAATTACGTGCTCGGCATGCAGCGCGCCTGGTTCGCCGACCTGACCTGGGCCATGCCGATGGTTGCCATCGGCACCATCTGGTGGACCGTGGGCTTCAACATGCTGATGTTCCTGGCCGGCCTGCGCAACATTCCGGCCGAGCTGTACGAGGCGGCCAGCCTGGACGGCGCGCGCGGCCTCACCCTGTTTCGCACCATCACCTGGCCGGCGCTGCGCCCGGTGGTCGGGATGGCGCTGGTGCTGCAGCTGATCGCCTCGATGAAGATCTTCGGGCAAACCTACATCATGACCACGGGCGGGCCGTTCAACACCACCCGGGTCACCCTGCACTACATGTACGAGACCGCCTTCACCCAGAGCGATGCGGGGTACGCGGCCGCCATCGCGGTGGCTTTCGTCGCGATCGTGATCGCGCTGTCGCTGGCCCAGGCGGGCTTCGTGCGCTGGCTGGCGCGGAGGGATGCATGAGGATGCACGCAAAAGCGCCCGGGAACGTGGGCTGGACCGTTATCGGCGCGCTTGCGGCGCTGCTGCTGGCGGCGATGTGGGTGGCGCCGCTATTGTGGGCCATGAGCACTGCGCTACGGCCCGAGCACGAGACGGTGTCCGCCGTATTCCACTGGCTGCCGCAGGACTGGACCCTGGAAGCCTTCGCCAAGGTGCTTGCGGCCGGCAACGTCGGGCGCTGGCTGTTCAACAGCGCCCTGGTGGCGCTCCTGGTGACGATCGTGACCATGGCGCTGTCCCTGATGGCGGCCTATGCCTTTTCCCAGCTGCGCTTCAGGGGCCGCGGCCTGGTGTTCGCCATCACCATGCTGGCCTTCCTGGTGCCTTTCGAGGCGCTCTTGGTGCCGCTGTTCCGGATGATGAACCAGCTCGGCCTGATCAACAGCTACGCCGGCATCGTGCTGCCCCAGGTGGTGGCGCCCGTGGTGATCTACGTGTTCAAGCAGTTCTTCGACGCCGTGCCAAGCGACTTTCGCGAAGCGGCCGTGATGGACGGCGCCGGACCCTTGCGCATCCTGTGGAGCGTCTACCTGCCGGTATCCGGCAACATCGTGTGGGCGATGGCGATCGTCACCTTCATCGGCGCCTGGAACAACTTCCTGTGGCCCTTCATCATCGTCACCTCGAACGACATGATGACCATCCCGCTGGGCCTGACCCAGACCTATGACGCCTTCGGGGTGCGCTACGCCCAGCTGATGGCGGCGGCGCTGATGGGCGCGCTGCCAGTGGCGCTCGCGTACGTGCTGTTCCAGCGCCGCGTTACCCACGGCTTCCTGGCGGCCACGGGATTAAAAGGATAGGTTCGGTAATCAAGCGGAGAATCCATGTCATCAGTGCGCCTGCAGGGCATCACGAAACAGTATGAGGACAACCTGGTCATCAAGGGCGTCGACCTGGACATCGCCGACGGCGAGTTCGTGGTGCTGGTCGGTCCCTCGGGCTGCGGCAAGTCGACCCTGCTGCGCATCGTCGCCGGCCTGGAAGACGTCAGTTCCGGCACGGTGGAAATCGGGGGACGGGTCTGCAACGACGTCGAGCCGTCCCGGCGCGGCATCGCCATGGTGTTCCAGAGCTATGCGCTGTACCCGCACATGACGGTGGCCGAGAACATGGGCTTCGCCCTCAAGCTGGCCGGCGTGCCGCGTGCGGAGATCGCCGAGCGGGTGGGTCGCGCCGCCGAGATCCTGCAGATCGGCCACCTGCTCGAGCGCCGGCCGAAGGCGCTGTCGGGCGGCCAGCGCCAGCGCGTCGCGATCGGGCGCGCCATCGTGCGCAAACCCGAGGTCTTCCTGTTCGACGAGCCGCTGTCCAACCTGGATGCGGCACTGCGCGGCCAGACCCGGGTCGAGCTGGCGCGCCTGCACCGGGAACTGGGCGCCACCATGATTTACGTGACCCACGACCAGGTCGAGGCCATGACCCTGGGCCAGAAGATCGTGGTGTTCAACGGCGGCCGCATCGAGCAGGCCGGCACGCCCCTGGAGCTGTACGAGCGTCCGGCCAACCGTTTCGTGGCCGGTTTCCTCGGCTCGCCGCGCATGAACTTTTTGCCGGGGATGCTGGCGGGCGAGGAGGGGCCGGCGGTGCACGTGCGCCTGGCCGGCGGCACGCTCGTCGACGTAGCCGCGGATGCGGGGCGCGCCGCGCCCGGCGCCGCCGTGACACTGGGGGTGCGCCCCGAACACCTGCGCCTGGAAGGAATCGATGGGGGCGGCATTCCGGCCACGGTGGCCCTGGTCGAATACCTGGGCGACTCCACCATCGTCTACGCCCAGGTCGAGGGCCTGGCGGAGATGGTCGCGCTCAAGTGCCGCCCCGACAGCGTGTGCCCCGAGCGCGGCGAGCGCGTCACGCTCGCCTTCGAGCCGGGCCACGGCCACCTGTTCGATGCCGACGGCGCCGCGCTGCCGCGCGCGCCCCTGCCGGCATGAGCGATCCGGGCCGCACGCGGCGGCCCACCATGACCGACATCGCCAAGCTGGCCGGGGTGTCGCAGTCCACCGTGTCGCTGGTGATCAACCACATGAGCGGCGCCAAGGTATCGAGCGCGACGCGCAACAAGGTGCTGCGCATCGCGCGCGAAATCGGCTATCCGGTGGAACGCCTGGGCCATCCTGCGCCGGCCCAGGCCCGCAACCTGGTGGTCTACCTCACCGACGAACTGTCCACCAGCCCGCATGCGATGACCACCATCGACGGCGCCCGCGACGGCGCCTGGGAGCACGACTGCCTGCTCTCGGTGTACGCCACCCGCAACGATCCGGAGTACGAAGGGGCGATCCTGGCCCGCGTGCTGCTTGACCCCGCGCTGCTGGGCGTGGTCTACGCCACCATCTTCACGCGCGCGGTGACGGTGCCGGCGCGGCTGGCGCAGGTGCCGACCGTGCTCCTGAACTGCCACCAGAAGGAAAGGCGCGAGCGCCAGTTCTCCTCGGTGGTGCCGAGCGAGGTATTGGGCGGTTATGCCGCCACCATGCACCTGATCGAGGCCGGCCACCGGCGCATCGGCTTCATCAACGGCGAAGGCTGGATCGACGCTGCCGCCGAGCGCTTGACAGGCTACCGCCAGGCCCTGTCGAGCCGCGACATCCCGTTCGACGCGCAACTGGTACGGGAAGGGGACTGGCAGGTGAGCAGCGGCCACGCCCACGCCCAGGCGCTGCTGGCCTTGCCCGATCCGCCGAGCGCGCTGTTCTGCGCCAACGACCTGATGGCCGTCGGCGCCATCGAGGCGGTGCGCGAACTGGGCATGGACGTGCCGGCTCAGGTGTCGGTGGTCGGCTACGACGACCAGGATATCGCCCGCTATACCCAGCCGCCGCTCACCACAGTGTTGTTACCAAACTACGAAATGGGGCGCTGGGCAGCAGAAAATTTGATCGCGCAAGTGCACGGCGGCATCTCCCGGCGCACCGCCATGAAGATGGATTGCCCTGTGGTGGCGCGCGATTCGGTGGCCTCGCGCGGCCTGTTCTGAAGCGGTCTCGAGTGCGCCATCGCGGTGCGAAATCGGATAGCTTTTGTCATATTGGTCATAAATTATGACTAATAATGACACGAATATCGGCCGGCCCGTCCGCCCCATGACGCAGGCACGGCCATCGACCCAGGAGACCTCGATGAGCACCTTGAAAGTCCGGCCAGTCTGCGCGGCCGTCATGCTGTTGTGCGCCCACATCGGCTTCGCCGCCGCCCAGGAAACGACCCAGAGCACTGACCAGTCCCAGTCGGACCAGGCCAGCCGGCCGACCGCCGACAGCGCCACGGCGGCGCCGGCTCCGGCCGGCGGCGGCATCGCCACGGTGACGGTGGCGGGCATCCGCAGCAGCATCCGCTCCGCCGAGCAGATCAAGCGCGACAGCGAGCAGGTGGTGGACTCGATCAACGCCGACGACATCGGCAAGTTCCCCGACCGCGCCGCCGGCGACGCCCTGCAGCGCATCGCCGGCGTGCAGGTGGGCCGCGACCGCGGCGAGACCAGCAGCGTGATCATCCGCGGCCTGCCGGACGTGGCCACGACCTTCGAGGGCAACGAGATCTTTACCGGCACCGGCCGGCGCCTGTCCTACCAGGACCTGCCGGTGCAGTCGATCGCCGGGCTGGACGTGTACAAGTCGGCCACCGCCAACCAGTTCGAGGGCGGCATCGCCGGCGCCGTCAACGTCCGCCTGCGCGCGCCTTTCGACTTCAAAGGCTATACCGTCAGCGGCTTCCTCGAGGGTCGACGCCAGTATGTCGAGGGCAGCGAAGCACGCAAGGAGAAGACCAATCCGGGCGGCGGCATCCTGATGAGCAAGCGCTGGGAGACCGGCGTCGGCGAGATCGGCGTGCTGGTCGACGTCGCCTACAACAAGGAAAACTGGGCCATGCCGGTGCAGTGGGTCGACCGGCCCGACCGCATCTTTTCCGTCAGCCAGGACGGCACCGCCACCCGCCTGAACGACGACCAGCCGATCGCGCCGCTGCGCGCGGGCGACCGGCTGGGCGAACTGCCCAACATCGGCGGCATCTACAACGCGGGCGACCGCGAGCGCGGCAGCGTCCATGCCGCGCTCCAGTGGAAAGTCAGTCCCCAGACAGAGTTGTCTGCCCAGTACCTCGGCACCGGCTACGGCACCAGGAACGAAGTCGACTACATCCTCAACATCGCCACCTGGACGCCGCGCCTGACCAACGTGGTGCTGGCGCCGCAGGGCGACTACTGCAACACGCCCGCCGGCGTGATCTGCCCGATCCAGGCCGCCAGCGCGCCGGCCGCCCGCTTCGGCGGCCCCTACGACTGGGATCCGTACACCGCCACCAGCACCTGGGGCGTGAAGGAGCACACCGCCACCCACTACCTGAATTTCGCCGCCAAGTACCGGGAAGGCCCGCTGTCGGTGGACAGCAACCTGGCCTTCAGCCGTTCGGACTACGTCAACGACACCGTGATCGTCGACCAGCAGATCCCGGGCGCCAGCTCCTCGGTCTACACCTACGGGCGCGACGGCCATGGCGGCTACAACGCGATCACCACCCCTGCCAGCAGCAATGCGCTGCGCGACCCCAACCAGTTCGTCCTGCGCGGCATGGTGCAGAACTGGGGCGAGTCGCGCGGCAAGCAGACCCAATTCCGGACCGACGCCGTGTACCGCCTGGGCGACGGATTCATCACCGCGCTGATCGGCGGCATCCGCTTGTCCAATCGCGACGTGAGTTTCCATGGCGGCGAACGCGCCAACGACCTGCCGGGCGGCGTCCGCCCGTCGCCGGTGGCAGCCCTCGGCCCGTCCTTCCAGAGCCTGGTGCCGGGCCTGGACCGCCTCGGCGGCCCGTGGTACACCCCCTCGCGCGACTTCCTGATCGACCAGGCCGACCAGGTGCGCGCCTTCTATGGCCAGCCGGCCGGCCGCGTGGCGGACGACCCGATGCGCCTGTTCGAGCAGCGCGAGCGGACCGCCACCTTGCACCTGGGCGCGCGCTGGAAGGCGCAGCTGGGCACGGTCGGCGTGACCGGCAACGTCGGCGGACGCCTGGTCAAGGTCGACCGCAAGCTGGAAGGCAACCTGCGCGTGGGCGACACCATCACCCCGATCAACGAGGACAGCGACGAAACCAACTTCCTGCCGAACCTGTCGGCCGTGTTGAACTGGACCGATCGCCTGCAGTCGCACCTCAGCATCGGCAAGACCATCACCCGGCCGGCATTCACCGACCTGAACCCTGCGCTGTCGCTGATTCCGCCGACCGTGAATGCGCCGGGCACGGGCTCGGCGGGCAATCCGCAGCTCTCGCCGACCGAATCGATCAACAGCGACGCCACGCTCGAGTACTACTTCAAGGACAACGGCTTCGCCCAGATCGCCCTGTTCCACCGCGATATCGACGGCTACCTGCAGCGCATCGAGGGGAACGAAACCATCAACGGCGTCAACTACCGGGTGACGCGTCCGCAGAATTCGGGCAAGGGCAAGCTCAAGGGCGCCGAATTCGGGATCCAGAAGTTCTTCGACTTCCTGCCGGGCGCCTGGAGCGGCCTGGGCGCGCAGTTCAACTACACCTGGACCGACGGCGAGAACCAGACCCGCAACGCGGCCGGGGAGTACCGCACCACGCCGCTGATCGACGTGGCGAAGAGCAGCTACAACTTCGCGCTGCTCTACGAATACGGCGGCTGGACCGGCCGCCTGGCGGCGACCCGGCGCGGCAAGTACGTCGAGCAGATCGCCGAGCCGCGCTTCGGCCAGGACCGCATCGTCAAGGCCTCGACCTACGTCGACCTGAGCCTGGGCTACGCCATCACGCCGAACCTGACGCTGAACTTCGACGCGATCAACCTGACTAAAGAGTGTTACGAGAGCTACCTGGGCGACCCGATTCGCCCGCGCGACATCCGCTACAACCCGACCACCTATGGCCTGAGCCTGCGCTATCAAATGTAAGGGGGCCCGATGCAGAAGACCTATTGCAACCCGGTCTATCCGGAGATCATGGCGGACCCCTTCGTGCTCAAGCACGAAGGCCGCTACTACGCCTACGGCACCGCACCCGACGGCCCCGGCGGCGGGCGCTTCCCGGTGCTGGTGTCGAACGACCTGGTCGACTGGCACCGCGCAGGTTTTGCGATCTCGGCGCCCGCCGATCCGGGCAACGACCACTTCTGGGCGCCGGAAGTCGCTTTTAGCGAGGGCAAGTTCTGGATGTATTACTCGCGCGGCGACGTCGAGGGCAAGCACCAGAAGCTGCGCGTGGCGGTGGCCGACAATCCGGTCGGTCCTTTCGTCGACCAGGGGGTGCTGCTGGTGCCGAACCTGCAGTTCTCGATCGACGCCCATCCTTTTCGCGACAAGGACGGCCAGTGGTATCTGTACTATTGCGTCGACTTCCTCGACCTGGAGGACGACCACCGCATCGGCACCGGCATCGTGGTCGACCGCCTGGTGAGCATGGACCGCCTGGCGGGCGAGCCGCGCACGGTGGCGCGCCCGCATGCCGACTGGCACCTGTTCAAGAAGGGGCGGGCGATGTACGACGCGGTCTACGACTGGCACACGGTGGAGGGCGCCTCGGTGTTGCATCACGGCGGCAGGTACTACTGCTTCTACAGCGGCGGCGCCTGGGAGAAGGAAAACTATGGGCTCAGCTACGTGGTGGCCGACCATCCGCTGGGGCCGTTCACCCGGCCCGAGGGCAGCGACGAAGCCCTCCTGATGCGCTCGCGCCCCGGGAACGTGATCGGCCCCGGCCACAATTCCTTCACCACCTCGCCGGACGGCAGCCAGGACTGGATCGTGTACCACGCCTGGGACACGGCAATGACGGGGCGCCGCATGTGCATCGACCGCCTGGTGTGGGATGGCGGCCGCCCCACCACGGCGGGCCCGACCTTCACGCGCCAGCCGGCGCCAGCGGGACTGGTGCCCTAAACGGGAAGCTCAGGGCAGGACCGGGGTCAACGCCGGCCTGCCGGCGAAGTGCGCGCGCAGGTTGTCGAAACACAGCGTGCGCATCGCCAGGCGCGCCTCGACCGTGAGACTGCCGACGTGCGGGCTCAGCACCGTGTTGTCGAGGGCGCGCAGGGCCGCCGGTACCTGCGGCTCGTCCTCGAAGACGTCGAGCGCGGCCGCGCCCAGGCGCCCCGAGGACAGCGCCTGGACCAGCGCCGCCTCGTCGACCACGCTGCCGCGTGCGATATTGACCAGGATGCCTTCGGGTCCGAGCGCATCGAGCACCGCCGCGTCGACGGCGTGCCGGGTGTCAGGCCCGCCCGGCGCGCACACCACCAGGTAGTCGCTGGCGGCGGCCAGTTCCCGCAGCGAGGCGCTGCGCAGCCCTTGCTCCGGCCCGGCGCTGCGCTGGAAATAGCGGATATCGATGCCGAAGCCACGCAGGCGGTTGGCGACGGCCTGGCCGATACGGCCGTAGCCGTAGATGCCGGCGGTCTTGCCGCGCAGGCTGCGCGAGGGCAGCAAGGGGCGTTTCTCCGGCCAGTGGCCGGCGCGCACGTAGCGGTCGAGCTGGAGCAGGCGCCGCGACGCCGTGAGCAGCAGGGTCACTGCAAGGTCGGCCACGTCCTCGGTCAGCACGTCCGGCGTATTGGTGACGACGACGCCGCGCGCCGCCATCGCCGGCAGGTCGACGGCATCCAGCCCGACTCCGTGCACGGCCACGATCTCGAGACCGGGGAAGCGCGCCGCGGTGGCGGCATCGATGCCGACGGTGCCGCTGGTGAGCACCGCGCGCACGCGGCTCGCTGCGCCGTCGAAGAAGCGCGCCTGTTCGGCGGGCGACATGCGTCCCATCACATGGCAAGTGAATTCAAGCGCCAGCGCAGACAAGGCTGCGTCTGGCCATACGTTTCCAAGCACCGCGATTTCCGGTTTCATCGCCTTCCTGTCCGAATGTGCACCTGGCGCATCCTACACCGTTTCCGCCGCCGACCGCGACCGTGCCGCCAACAGGGCGCTCAGGCGCTCGATGTCGACCGGCTTGGCGAGATGCTCGTCGAAGCCCGCCCCCAGCGCACGCCTGCGGTCGTCCTCCTGGCTGTAGCCGGTGACGGCAACCAGCAGTGCATCGCGCATTCCGGGCAGGGCGCGCAGGCGGCCGGCGAGTTCGTAGCCGTCCATGACCGGCATCCCGATGTCCAGCAGGCAGATCCGGGGTGGGCGGAGGCGCGCGCGTTCCAGCGCCGCCAGCGGGCCGTATTCGACCAGAACCTCGTGGCCGAGCGAGCAAGCCAGCAGGCCGAGGGTGTCGGCCGCGTCGGTATTGTCGTCCACGATCAGCACCAGGCCGCCTGGCGGGGCCTCGGCAGGCGCCGGCCGCGCTTGCGCGGGCGTGGAGGGCGGCGCAAGTTCGTCCAACAAGGGCAGCGACACGGTGAATTCGCTGCCCATACCCTGGCCGGCGCTCCTGACCGTCAGTTCGCCTTCGTGCAGGGTCACGAGCTGCTTCGACAGCGCCAGGCCGACGCCCAGGCCGCCCAGGCTCAGGTCGGTCTTGCGGGTTTCCTGGGTAAACAGTTCGAAGGCGTGCTCGATCAGGTCGGCCGACATGCCGATGCCGTTGTCGCGCACCCTGAGGCGGGCGCGGCCGCCGTCGATCGACAGGGCCAGGTCGATGCGCCCGCCCTCGGGCGTATACTTGGCCGCATTGTTCAGCAGGTTGGCGACCACCTGCACCAGCCGGGTGCGGTCGCCCGGCACCAGGACCGGCGCCGGCGCGATCGCCTGCGCCAGCAGGTGCTTCTTGGAGCTCACCAGCGGCATCACCTGTTCGACCGCTTCCGCCACCACTTCCTGCAGGCTGATGGGGCGACGGTCCAGCTTGATCTCGCCGCGCGTGACGCGCGAGACGTCGAGCAGGTCGTCGATCATGTCGGTCATGTGGCGTACCTGGCGCCCGATCATGGCGCCGTAGCGCTTTTGCTGGGCGGCGTCGGGCGGCGCCAGCGACAGCAGTTCGGCGGCGACCGAGATCGGCGCCAGCGGGTTGCGCAGTTCGTGGGCGAGCGTCGCCAGGAATTCGTCCTTGCGGCGCGCGGCCTGGCGCATGGCGCCTTCGTTGGCCTGCAGCTTGCCGATCAGGGAGCGCAGCGCGATACGCAGCATGCCGATCTCGCGGTAGCCGCCGCGCACGTCCTCGATGTCCTGGATCTCGCCGGCTTCGATGCGGCGCGCCGTCTCGGCCAGCACGCCCAGCGGCTGAGAGATGCGCCGCGCCAGCAGCGCGGCGAGCAGCGCCGCCAGCAGCGCAATCACCAGGCCGATGCCGATCACCTGGCGCCGGAACTCGGCGATCGGCGCATAGGCCTCGCTGGTTTCCTGGCGCACCAGCACGGTCCAGTCGAGTCCGGGCGCGAAACTATGGCCCTGGCTGCGGCTGTAGCCCACCAGGTAGGTCTTGCCGTCGCCGAAGCTCTCGACCGCGTAGCCGTTCTGCCCGGTGCCCGCCAGGCCCTTGCCGCCCGGAACCAGGCGCGTGCCGACCATTTGCGCGGGACCGATGATGACGTTCATCTCCGGCCCCACCACCAGCGCCTCGAGGCGGCGCCGGGTCAGGAGCGGGCGCATGACCGACTGCTCGATGTCGCGCGCCCAGTCGATGCTGAGGTGGGCGCCCAGGACGCCCGCCACCCGGCCCGCCGCGTCGCGGTAGGGAAAGGCGATGTCGATGAAGCGCATTGGCTCGCCGCCGGCGGGCTGAAGGAGTTTGCTGAGCAGCACAGCCTCGTGCACGTCGGTCAGGTGCTTGCCCTTGAAGGCGTTGGCATACCAGGGTCGCGCCGACACGTCCGCGCCTTCCAGCAGGCGGTTGGCGGAGACCAGCACCCGGCCGTCGGGGTCGGTGATGCCGAGCCAGGCGTAGTAGGGATAGGTCTTCTGCATCTCCTCGAGGAAGCGGCGCTTGGCTGCCACGTCGAGGCCTCCGCCTGCGAGCCCGGCCTGGATCGACAGCAGGCGCACTTCGCGGTAGCGCTCGAACAGGGTGCGGTCGAGCTTGTCGGTGGTCTGGAGGGCGATTTCCGCGAACTGGTGTCCGAGCTCGTCTTCCGAGCGTTCGGTCGCGAGCCGGTTCAGGACCAGGGCCAGCACCAGCACGATCGCCAGGGCCAGCGCCGCGAACACGAGCATCAGTTGGGTGGAGATCCGGGTACTGCCGGCGGTCCTGTTCATGTCGTCGATTCCGGAGCTGCGCAGCAGCAGTGGTGGGGAATTGCCATCATACCTTGTCCGTCTTGTTGGCCGGAAAATTGCCCCGGTGCGTTGATGTGGCGCCGGCGTGCCCGCCGATCAGGGCCCGCAGCCGCGCCAGCGGCATCGGGCGCGCCAGGTAGTAGCCCTGGGCCTGGTCGCAATGCGCCGCGCGCAGGAAGGCCAGCACCTCGGCGGTCTCGACGCCTTCGGCCACCACGGCCATGCCGAGCGCGTGCGCCATGTCGACGAAAGCCTTCACGAAGTCGACCGTGGCCACGTTCTCGTCCTGCTGCATCAGGAAGGAGCGGTCGAGCTTGAGTACGTCGATCGGGAAGCGGCGCAGGTAGGCCAGGCTCGAATAGCCCGTGCCGAAATCGTCGACCGCGAGCTTGACGCCCAGGCGCTTGAGTTCGCGCAGCACCGCGGCGGTGTGCTCGATGTCCTCGATCAGGGCGCTTTCGGTCAGCTCGAGCTCGAGGCAGTCGGGCTTCAAGCCGGTCCTCGCCAGGATCTCGCGCACCTCGGCGGCAAACGCCGCCTGGGCCATCTGGCGCGCCGACACGTTGACCGACACCACCACCTTGCGCCCGCATTCCTTCATCAGCTCGCGCGTGCGGATACAGGCTTCTTCCAGCACCCAGCGGCCGATGCCCACGATCAGCCCGGTCTCCTCGGCGATCCCGATGAACTGCTGCGGCGGAACCTGGCCGCGCTCGGGGTGGTTCCAGCGGATCAGCGCTTCCATGCCGTGCAGGGCGACCCCGCCCGGGCTGGCCGTGCACAGCGCGTAGCGCGGCTGGTAGTGCAGCTCGAACTCGCCGCGCGCCAGCGCCGGGGGCAGCGAGACCTCGAGCGCCATGCGCGCCTGGGTGGCCACCGTCATTTCCGGCTCGAAGAAGCGGTAACGGTTGCGGCCGGCGTTCTTGGCGCGGTACATCGCGGTATCGGCGGTCTGGAACAGGATTTCGCGGGTCTGGGCATCCTGCGGATACATGCTGATGCCGATCGAGGCGCCGACGATCACGTCGATGCCGCCGATCTTGACGGGCGCGGTAAGCAGGTCGAGCAGCTTGTCGGCGATACTCGCCGCGGCCTTCTGGCCGCTGGCGCAATGCGCGGCCACCACGAACTCGTCGCCGCCGAGGCGGGCGATGATGTCGGTGGGGCGGATCACCCGGCGCAGGCGGGCGGCGACTTCGCACAGCAGCACGTCGCCCATCTCGTGGCCGAAGGAGTCGTTGACTTCCTTGAAGCGGTCGAGGTCGAGGAACATCACCGCCACCGACGACCCATAGGGGCAGGCGTCGAGCATCTGCTGGACACGCTCGCCGAGCAGGGCGCGGTTGGGCAGGCCGGTCAGGGTGTCGTGGGTGGCCAGTTCCTGCAGACGGCTCTCGGCCGCCTTGCGTCCGGTGATGTCGGTCATCAAGCCGGTGAGCGAGAGCGCGTGGCCGTCAAGGTCGCGCTTGATGCTGCCGTTGAACAGCACATGGATGTCGGCGCCGTGGCGGTGCCGCAGCACGGCTTCCACGCCCTGCACCGTGGCGGGCCGCGGCTCCCCGGTTTCCAGCGAGGCCAGTGGGAAGGACACGAACAGCT
This sequence comes from Massilia sp. UBA6681, assembly GCF_002454935.1. Taxonomy (NCBI): domain Bacteria; kingdom Pseudomonadati; phylum Pseudomonadota; class Betaproteobacteria; order Burkholderiales; family Oxalobacteraceae; genus Massilia; species Massilia sp. UBA6681. Next base: position 9,960 of record NZ_DKJX01000094.1, on the reverse strand, counting down.
CGGCCAGGCGCAGCCCGAGCAGCATCTCGCGCGGATAACCCGACAGCGCGCACAGGGCCGGGTTGGCATCCAGGAGCAGACCGTCGCGGCCGGCCAGCAGGTAGCCTGCGGGCGTCATCTCGATGACCTCGCGGAAGCGCTGTTCGCTTTCGCGCAGCTGGCGCTCGGCCTCGGCGCGGTCGCTGAGGTCGCGGATCACGGCCAGGAAGAATTCCTCGCCTTCGTCGTCGAAGCGCGAGATCTGCACTTCCGCCGGGAACACGCTGCCATCCTTGCAGCGCTTGTCGGTGCGCAGCAACTGGGCCTGGCCGGCGCGCAGGCCTTCGAGCAGCGCGCGCCCCTCGGCGAAGCCGAAGTTGATGTCGGTGGCGAGCATGCCCTGGAACTCCTCGCGGCGGTAACCGAAGCGGGCGCATGCCTGGTCGTTGACCGCGACGATGCGCAGCGCGCCGTCGACGATCATGATGCTGTCGCCGGCCTGGTTGAACAGCTTGCGGAAGCGCTGCTCGCTCTTGCGCAGCCGGTGTTCGGCCTCGCGCCTGGTGGTGATCTCGTGGAAGTAGACCGAGATGCCGTCCGCGTGCGGATACACGCGCACTTCGATCCAGACCTGGCGCGGTTCCCAGAAGGTTTCGAAGGTATCGGGCTGGCGCGTCTCCATGGCGCGCTGGTAGCGTGGCAGGGAAGCGGAAAGCAGCAGGTCCGGGGCGATCTCCAGCAGGGGGTGGCCGATCGCGCCGGCCGCGTCGACGCCGACGAAGTCGCCCGCCTTCTGGTTGGCATAGGTGAGGCGCCAGCCGCTGTCGATGGCGAAAAAGGCATCGCCGATGCTCTCCAGCATGCTGTTGAGCGCCGCTTCGGAACGCTCCAGCGCGGCGCGCGCCTCCTGCTGGCCGGTGACGTCGCGCGCGATCACGAAGGTGCGCTGGTGCGCTTCCGACCAGCGGGCGGCAACCGACAGCTGGATCTCGCGGCCGTCCCTGCGCCGCAGGCGCACCACGATGTCGGGGCGCGCCGGATCCCTGGTCCGCAGGCCATCCTCGATATGCAGGGCTTGCGCGTGCTGCTCCGGATGGATCAGGTCATTGAAATGCAGGCCGACGAGCTCGCACGGCTCGTAGCCGAGCAGGGCGCGCGCCGCGGCGTTCACGCGCAGTACGCGGCCGTCCGGGTCGAACACGACCATCAGGTCGAGCGCGTTATCGATCAGGGCCGAGTTCTCTTCGGCGAGCGCGGCCAGCCCGTCCGGCGAGGAGGTGGAATTATCCAAGGTAGTTAAGAATGTCGCGGCGTAGCCGCTGCTGGTGGGATGCGGGCCTGCTGGCCACGGGCGGAGTATATCCATTTCCGCGCGGAAACTGCTCCGGCAGAACGAAATTACGACACTCGTATAGACAACTTTACGCGTGTAAGCGCCCGGGCCTTGTTCAATCACTACCGCGGCCGCCGCCGCGCCCATCTTCCCCGTCGCAGTCCTCGTCGCCTTGCGCTTCGCGCTCGGCGCGGATGGCCACGAAGTCGCGCTCGAACATCGCATGCAGCTCCTCGCGCGCACGGCGCGCCATCGAGGCGTACTGCTCGCGGTCCTTGTAATAGGGGTAGACCTCGCGCACGCTCTTGAGGTTGTGCTCGCGAAAGCGCATGGCGGCCAGGCGCGCGAAATAGGCGCCGAAGCCGAGTTCCTCCATCACGCGCCGGCCCAGCATGAGCGCGGATTCGAAGGTCTCGCGCTCGATCACGGTCACGCCCAGTTCCATCAGCTCGTAGTAATGGGTGACGTTGCGGGCGCGCGCCAGGATCGGCAGCTCGGGAAACTCGGCCCGCACGGCGGCGGCCAGCTTCAGGCTGTCCTCGACGCCGTCGACCGACAGGACCAGGGCGCGCGCGTGGTCGGCGCCGGCCGCGTGCAGCAGGTCGATGCGGGTGGCGTCGCCGTAGAAGACCTTGAAACCGAACCGGCGCAGCGTGTCGATCTGGTCGGGGTCGTGGTCGAGCATGGTCAGCGGCACCTGGTTGGCGTGCAGCAGGCGGCCGACGATCTGGCCGAAGCGCCCGAAGCCGGCGATGATCACGTGGCCCTGGTTGGCGTCGATGGCGTCGGGCTCGCGCCGGCGCAAGCGCTGCCAGCGCGGCTCCAGCACGCGGTCGTACAGGATCAGGAGCAGCGGCGTGGCCAGCATCGACAGCGCCACCACCAGCACCAGCGTGGACGCGATTTCCGGCGCGAATATCCGGCTTGTCACCGCCGCGCCGAACACCACGAAGGCGAACTCGCCTCCCTGCGACAGCAGGAAGGCGAACAGCACGCGCTGGCGCCCCGCCATGCCGAAGAAGCGCGCCAGCAGCCACAGGAGCGCCAGCTTGATCGAAAGAAAAGCCGCCGCCATCAGGACGATCCGCCCGGGTTGGGCCAGCAGCACGCCGAAGTCGACCGACATGCCGACCGCGATGAAGAACAGCCCGAGCAGCAGGCCCTTGAAGGGCTCCAGGTCGGCCTCGAGCGCGTGGCGGTATTCGGAATCGGCCAGCAGCACGCCGGCCATGAATGCGCCCAGGGCCATCGACATGCCGCTCCAGGCCATCAGGAGCGATATCGCGATCACCAGCAGCAGGGCAAACGCCGTGAAGATCTCGCGCAGGCCGGTGCGCGCGATGAAGCGCAGCAGCGGCCGGACCAGGAAGCGGCCGGCCAGCACCAGGCCGCCGATCACGGCTGCGGGCAGCAACAGGCCGCTCCAGCCGCTGTCGGGGTGCGAATCGGGCACGCCCAGCAGCGGCAGCAGGGCGATCATCGGGATCGCGGCGATGTCCTGGAACAGCAGGATCGAGAAACCGGCCTGGCCGGCCGGGGTCGGAATCAGGTTCCGTTCCTGCATGGTGGTGAGCGCGATCGCGGTCGATGACAGCGACAGGCCGAGGGCGGCGATGAGGGCGGCCTTCCAGCCGAAGCCGGCGGCGAGCGCCGCCGGCAGCAGCGCCGCGGTCACCCCCAGCACCTGAAGCGTGCCCCAGCCGAAGATCGAGCGGCGCAGCGCCCACAGGCGGCGCGGCTCGAGCTCGAGGCCGATCACGAACAGCAGCAGCACCACGCCGAATTCGGCGAAATGCAGGATGTCCTCGACTTCGCGGATCAGGCCCAGGCCCCAGGGGCCGATGGCGATCCCGGCCAGCAGGTAGCCCAGCACCGCGCCCAGGCCGAGGCGCTTGGCGATGGGCACCGCGACCACCGCCGCGGCCAGGTAGACCAGCGCATTGAGCAGCATGTCATGTTCCATCGGCGCCTCCCCTGGCGTCGTCCGCGCCGGCAAGGCGCACCAGCAGCGCGCGCAGTGCCTCCGCATGCCTTCCGGCCGCGCCGCCGTCGGGCGCATCGGCCTCGTAGAACACTTGCGGCGCCAGCCAGTCCATGCCGCAGGCGCTGGCGCTCTGCGCGAGCGGCGCCAGGTAGTCCGCCAAAGGTCGCCCGTGCAGGCCGCCGGGCCGGTAATCGAGGGCGCTGCCGGCGCAGGCCACCGCCGCGAAAGCGCGCTTGCCCGCCAGGCGGCCCGGCTTGGCGGCCGCCCAGGCAGGCTTGAACACGCTGTCGAACCACTCCTTGAGCAGGGCAGGCATCGCATACCAGCCGAGGTGGAACACGAACACGACCAGCGGCGCCGCCTTGAGCAGCTCGCGTTCGCGGCGCACGTCGATGTAGAAATCCGGATACAGCTGGTACAGGTCCTGCACCTGGACCCCGGGCAGGCCGGCGAGGGCATCGGCGATCCGGCGGCTGATGCGCGAGCGGTGCAGCGACGAATCGGCGAAGATGACCAGGGCGCGAAGATCGGGTGTCATGCATGCTTTCTGCGGGTGCCGGGTGGGGCGATGGCAGGATTGTACATACCGTCAGCGGATCGGTTGTGTCTTGCGCGCGTAATGACACGACACATTCGTGTTTCATTGTATGCACCGGGATATTACAATTGCCGTTCTACAAACGGAAACGAACCAGCATGGCGCACCCGGAAGTCGCAATATCCAGACCCTTCGCCCAGGGCGGAGGCGAACTTGGCAAGCTCATCGACGCATTCGACTGGAGCGCCACCAGTCTCGGACCCATCGCCGGCTGGCCGCCGCTGCTGCGCAACACGGTCGACCTGATCCTGCGTTCGCCGGTACCGATGGTGACCATGTGGGGCCAGGACGGCACCATGATCTACAACGACGGCTATGCCCGCATTGCCGCCGAGCGCCATCCGCAACAGCTGGGCGTGCCCGTGCGCGAAAGCTGGCCCGACGAGGCGGCCTTCAACGAAAACGTGATGCGGGTCTGCATGGCTGGCGGCACGCTGTCTTACCAGGACGCCGAGCTCGACTTGCGCCGCCATGGCGTGCCCGAACTGGTCTGGCTCAGCCTCGACTATTCGCCGATCGTCGCCGATGACGGCAGCGTCGCCGGGGTGCTGGCGCTGGTGGTCGAGACCACCGACAAGGTGCGCGCGCAGCGCCAGCAGGCCGGGGTGCAGGAGCGCCTGCGCGCCATGTTCGCCCAGGCGCCCGGCTTCATGGCCATGCTCACCGGTCCCGATCACCGTTATGAACTGGTCAACGAAGCCTACCTCGGGCTGGTGCAGCGCGCCGACATCATCGGGTGCAGCGTGCGCGAGGTCTTGCCCGAAATCGCCTCCCAGGGCTTCCTGTCCTTGCTCGACCAGGTCTACGCCACGGGGCTGCCCCATACCGGGGTCGAGACCGGGATCTGGCTCACCGGCGCCGACGGCGGCAGCCGCCAGCACTACCTGGACTTCGTGTTCCAGCCGGTGCGCGACGACGCGGGCGCCGTCATCGGGATCTTCGTACAGGGCAACGACGTCACCGAGCGCGTGCTTGCCGAACGGGCGGTACGCGAGAGCGAGGCGCGTTTCCGCACTTTCGCGCAAGCCATGCCGGCCCAGGTCTGGGCCGCCGACGCCGACGGCAAGCTGAACTGGTTCAACGAGAAGATCTTCGACTACAGCGGCTACCGCTACGAGGAGCTGCTGGCGGACGGTTGGGGACGCATGATCCACCCGGGCGACCTGCACGCGCTGCGCACCCGCTGGACCGAATCGGTGGCGACCGGCGTGCTGTTCGAGGCGGAGGCACGGCTGCGCCGTGCCGACGGCAGCTATCGCTGGCACCTGAACCGCGCATTGCCGCTGCGCGGCGACGATGGGCAAGTGACGGGATGGGTCGGCACCAATACCGACATCGAGGAACAGAAGAACACCGCGCAGCGCTACGCCGCCCTGAACGACGACCTGCAGGGCCAGGTGGCCCTGCGCACGGCCGAGCGCGACCGCATGTGGCGGCTGTCCAAGGACATCCTGCTGGTGTGCGCCTTCGACGGCCGGGTCGAAGCCGTCAGTCCGGCCTTCGGCGCGCTGCTGGGCTGGCAGGAGACCGACATCCTCGGCAAGAACTTCCTCGACCTGGTGCATCCCGAGGACCGCTCCTCTACCATTGCCCAGATGGCGGCGCTGGGACGGGGCAACTACGTGAACAAGTTCGAGAACCGCTACCGGCGCAAGGACGGCGACTGGTGCCTGCTGTCCTGGACCGCGGCCCCGGACGAGCGCTACGTGCATGCGATCGGACGCGACATTACGGCCGACCGCGAGCAGCTCGAGACCATCCGCCGCACCGAACTGGCGCTGCAGCAATCGCAGAAGATGGAAACCATCGGCAAGCTGACCGGCGGCGTGGCGCACGACTTCAACAACCTGCTGCAGATCATCTCCGGCAACCTGCAACTGCTGCAGATGGCCGAGGCGACGCGCGGCGCGGCATCGACCGACTGCGTGCGCTGGATCGAGAGCGCGCGCTCGGCGGTGGACAAGGGCGCCAAGCTGGCCAGCTACCTGCTGGCCTTCGGGCGCCGCCAGCCGCTCGAGCCCAAGGTCATCAGGATCAGCCGCCTGGTGGCGAACATGGAAGACCTTCTGCGCCGCTCGCTGGGCGAAGAGATCGAGATCGAGATGGTGATCTCCGGCGGCCTGTGGAACACGGCGGTCGACGTGGCCCAGGTCGAGAACGCGCTGCTGAACCTGGCCATCAACGCGCGCGACGCGATGGACGGCAGCGGGCGCATGACGATCGAAGCCACCAATGCGGTGCTCGACGACCTGTACTGCCGCGCCCACGGCGACGTGATCCCCGGCCAGTACGTGATGCTGGCGGTGACCGACACCGGCTGCGGCATGCCGCCGGAAGTCGCCAGCCGCGCCTTCGAGCCCTTCTATTCGACCAAGGAAGAAGGCAAGGGCACCGGGCTGGGCCTGTCGATGGTGTACGGCTTCGTGAAGCAGTCCGGCGGCCACGTGAAGATCTACAGCGAGGTGGGGCAGGGCACCACCGTCAAGCTCTACCTGCCGCGCTCGACGGCCGCCGAGGAGCCGCTCGGTCCGGTCGAGTCGCAGCAGGCCGTGGGCGGCAGCGAGACCATCCTGGTGGCCGAGGACGACGAGGCGGTGCGCGCCACCGTGGTCGAGATGCTGTCCGGCCTGGGCTACCGCGTGCTCAAGGCGCCCGACGCCGCCAGTGCGCTGGCGGTGATCGACAGCGGCGTGCCGATCGACCTGCTGTTCACCGACGTGGTCATGCCGGGGCGCCTGCGCAGCCCCGAGCTGGCGCGCATGGCGCGCGAACGCTTGCCGAACCTGGCGGTCCTGTTCACATCGGGCTATACCGAGAATTCCATCGTGCACGGCGGCCGCCTGGATCCGGGCGTCGAGCTGCTGGGCAAGCCCTACACCCGCGAGCGCCTGGCGCGGCGCATTCGCCAGGTGCTGGCCGGGCAGAAGCGCCGGCCGGAGGCGCCGCCGGTACAGCCGGTCGAGCAGGCCAGGAGCAGCAGCCTGTCGATCGTCCTGGTCGAGGACGAGGAGAACATCCGCGCCAACACCGCGGCGCTGCTCGAACACCTGGGCCATCGGGTGCAGTCGGCGCCCGACGCCGAGACGGCGCTGCCCTTGATCACGGCCGGCACCGACGTCCTGATCACCGACGTGCAGCTGCCTGGCATGTGGGGCGATGCACTCGCGGCGCAGGCGCGCTGCAACGCGCCGGGCGTGCGCATCGTGTTCGCCACCGGGCACGGGGAGGTGGCGAACTGGCCGGATGCGGTGGTGCTGCGCAAGCCCTACGATCTGCAGAGCCTGGTGCAAGTCCTGGGACAGCAGGGCGTCACGGCCTGAGCAGCCGGCCTGGTCCTACAGCCGCCTCCGGCCGCGGACTATTCGTGCGCGGCGCCGGCCGGACTATCATGGAACGACTATTCCATGACAAGGAGGCCAGCATGTCGATGCAGAGCGAAGGCAAGGACGCCAAAGGACGCAACTACGACCAGGTAACCCGCGACGGCACCAGCAGCGCCGACAGCATGGGCACCGGTAGCACCGGGGATATCGGGCAGATGGGCAGTCAGGGGCAGGGCAGCCAGCAGTCGGCCAGCCGCTCCGACGACTTGCTCGCCGGCGACACCACCCACCAGGAGGCCGACCAGGCCTTCAGCGGCGGCAGCCAGGGCGGCCAGATCCAGACCGGGATGGAAGGGATCGGCAAGGGCAGCGGCGCCAGCCGCCAGTCGGGTCAGCAATCCAGCCAGCAGTCCGGCCAGCAGGCGGGCCAACAGGGAAACATGCCCAGCGGCCAGACCGATTCCGACCAGAACGACCAGGGCACCGCGCCCCGCGAGCGCTAAACGGATTTTCAGGCGCCGACCGGCGCCTCCGTGCTGCGCAGGCGGTACAGCAGGTGCCGCGACAGCGGGTGCTCTGCCGCCAGGGCGGGGTGCGCGAACGCGCCCCCGGCGTCTTCGCGCATGCCCAGCTTTTCCATCAGCGCGCGCGAGCGCAGGTTGGCCGGTACCGTGAAGGAAACGATCTCGCTTAGTCCGAGCTCCGTGAAGCCGAAGCGCAGGCAGGCGCGCGCCGCCTCGCCGGCCACACCCTGGCCCCAGTAGCGGGCCGCGAGACGCCAGCCGATGTCGGTGCAGGGGGCGAAAGGCAGCCCGGTTTCATGACGCTTCAGGCCGACGAAACCGGCCAGTTCGCCGCTTGCCGCCAGCGTGACGGCGAAATAGCAGGCGCCGCTGCGCGCGTACAGATCCTGCTGGGAGGCGATGAAGGCTTCCACTTGTGCCATCGTGAGCGGGCCGGGCAGGAACTTGGTCACGCGCGGGTCCTGGTTCAGTTCCCAGAAGGCCTGGGCATCGCTCGCTTCCCAGGTGCGCAGCAGCAGGCGAGGGGTCTGGATGATGTTCATGGGCGGCATATTAGCCTGCCAGTACCGCACGCGCTGCGACGACGCCTTCGATGAAGCCTGCGGTGAGCCCGGGCTGCGTCACCAGGAGCATGTGCCCGCCCTCGACCAGTTGCAGCCGCCCATCCGGCAGTTTGTCCACCAGCGCCTGGCCGTTGGCGCGCCAGTCGAGCAGGCGGTCGCCGCGGCCGAACAGCACGTGCACAGGCATGCGCAGCTCGCCGTAGCGGCCTTCGATGCGCGGCATGTGGCCGGCCAGGGCCTGCACGTCGGCCGAGCCGGCCAGGAATGCTCCCGGGCGCAGGCCGAGCAGGCCGCCGCCGCGGGTCGCGATGTCGGGCGGTGCGCTTTCCGGGCCGAACACCTCGCGCAGGATGCCCTTGCTCGTGACGATGCCGAGCGGGACCGCCAGCGTCGCCGCGAACAGGCGGCGTAGCCAAGCGGTTTCGATGGTCATCGAGCGGAACACGGCGGGCACGGCCTGCGGCGCGTGGCTGAGCGGCGCCAGCAGCGCCAGGGCGCCGACCTGCCGCGGGTGCTCGAGCGCCAGGGTGAGCGCGGTCGCGCCGCCCAGCGAATGGCCGACCACGGTCGGCCGCACCAGTCCCAGCTTGTCGACCAGCGCGGCGATGGCGCGGGCCTGGGTCGACAGGTCTGCCGCCATCCCGTCAGGGCGCGTCGAATAACCGGAACCCGGCCGGTCCACCGCCACCACGCGGTAGCGGCTCGACAGCGCGCGCACGGCGCCGTAGTTGAAATGCGCCATCTGGCCGCCGAGCCCGTGGATCAGCAGGATGGCCGGGCCGCGTCCCTCGTCGCGTACGTGCAGGCGCACGCCTTCCACCTCGACGAAGCTGCCGGCGGGCGGCAGGAAGGCCTCGATGCGGCGCGCGGTGCGTCGGCTGAACGCGGCCAGCAGGAGGAGCAGCAGCGCGAAGCCGCCAAGGACGGCCAACAGGAGGTGCAGCTTCATCGTGCGCTCGCTTTCTTCAGGAGTTGCCAGTAATGGACGGGGCTCAGGCGTTCGAGCAGGGCGACGAACCTGGCGTCGCCGCCGACCAGGATGCGGGCCCGGCGCCGCTCGATGCCGCGCACGATGATCTCGCCGGCCTGCTCGGGCGGCATGCGCAGCAGGCGCTGCGCGCTCGCGCGGCCGCGCGCGATGTCCTGCTCCGGCGCGTCTTTCGGCACGCGCGCGTTGTGCGCGATCGCGGTCGCCACACCGCCCGGATGCACCACGCTGACCGCCACCGTACTGCCCTCGAGCTCGTGGCGCAGCGCATTGCTGAAACCGCGCACGGCGAACTTGCTGGCCGCATAGGCGCTCTGGCCCGGCGGCGCGACGATGCCGTAGATGCTGGAGAGGTTGACGATGCGGGCGTCGTCGCTCCGGTGGAGGTGGGGCAGGAAGGCGCGCGTCATCCGGACCACGCCATGGAAGTTGATCTCCATGAGCCAGTCGAAATCTTCTTCGGCCACCTGCTCGAAGCTGCCGCCGAGCGCGACACCGGCATTGTTGACCAGCAGGTCGACCCGGCCGTGCAGGTCCAGCACCTCGGCCGGCAGCAGGCGCACGGCAGCGCGGTCGGCCACATCCAGGCGGTGGCTGGAGGCGCGCACCCCGAGCGCCCGGGCTTGCCTGGCTGCCTCGCTGGCCGCCGCCCCGTCGATGTCGGCCAG
>NZ_DKJX01000082.1:34249-34614 GCF_002454935.1 Massilia sp. UBA6681 | reverse complement strand
GCGCCGGCCGCCGCCCCTGCCGGCGCCGCCCCGGCCCCGTCGGCCCGCGCGCTGCTCAAGCAGCTGCAACAGGCGTTCCCGGCCTTCCGCGACTGCCTGCCGCTGGCGATCGGCATCGACAAGCAGTTGCTGGCGCAGATGCCCGACCTGAACCGCAAGGCCATGCGCGCCGCGCTCGGCATCCATACCGGCTCGATGCGCTACCTGCGCGCCATGGAAAAGGCCAAGGTCCGCTACAACCTCGACGGCAGCCCGGGCGCCGAAGTCACCGATACCCATCGCCAGCACGCCAAGGAACAGCTGCAGGAGCGCTTCAAGAAAGAAGCCGAGCGCAAGAAGGCCGAGCGCGAGGCCGCCGCGGCCGA
>NZ_DKJX01000082.1:0-34175 GCF_002454935.1 Massilia sp. UBA6681 | reverse complement strand
CGCCGGCCGAGGCGGCGGCCGCGCTGGCGGCGCTGTCGCAGGCCGATGTGATCGGCTTCGACACCGAATCCAAGCCCACCTTTTCCAAGGGCGAGGTCTCGACCGGACCGCACCTGGTGCAGCTTGCCACCGACGACATCGCCTACCTGTTCCAGATCGGCAGCGCCGCCAGCGCACAGACGGCGCTGGAAGTGCTCAAGCCCGTGCTCGAATCCGAGAGCATCCTGAAGGTCGGCTTCGGGCTGGGCGACGACCTGAAACGCCTGCGCAGCAAGCTCGGCATCGACGCGCGCAAGGTGCTGGACCTGGCCACGGCCATGCGCCGGCGCGGCGAACGCAACACGCTCGGCGCCAAGACCGCGGTGGCGCGCTTCTTCGGCCAGCGCCTGCAGAAGTCGCGCCGCATCACTACCACCAACTGGGCCCTGCCCCAACTGAGCGACAAGCAAGTCCTGTACGCGGCCGACGACGCCCACGTGGCCCTGCGCCTGTACCGCCACTGGCTCGCCAATCCGCCCGCCGACGACACCAGCCTGCCGCCGCGCCGCGCTTCCTGACCTACGACAGCCCCATCCGCGTTATCATGCCGGCATTGCTACTGCCGAGTTCATTTATGAGTCGACGCCGCATGCTGTTCGCAGTCCTGATCCTGTCCGCGGGCGTGCTCCAGGCCGCGCCGCAGGCCAGCCCGCCCGCCCGGGTGCCGGACACCCTGGCCCAGCGCCTGCTGGCCTGCGCCTCCTGCCATGCGCGCATCGACGCGCGCGGCAATCCCGTGAACGACAGCTACTTCCCGCGCATCAGCGGCAAGCCGGCAGGCTACCTGTACAACCAGCTGCTCAACTTCCGCGAAGGCCGGCGCCAATATCCGCTCATGACCTACCTGGTCGACCACCTGCCCGACGCCTACCTGCGCGAGATCGCCGGCCATTTCGCCGCCCAGCCGCCCGCGGCGCACGCCGCCGAGGCGTCCAGCATGCCGGCCCAGTTGCTTGAGCGAGGACGCCAGCTGGTCATGCAGGGCGACAGTGCGCGCAAGCTGCCGGCCTGCGTGGCCTGCCACGGCCAGCGCCTGACCGGCGTCGAACCGACGATCCCTGGCCTGCTCGGCCTGCCGCGCGACTACGTGAACGCGCAGTTCGGGGCCTGGCGCAACAAGGCGCGCCGCGCCCATGCGCCGGACTGCATGGCCGAGATCACGGCCCGGTTGACGCTGGAAGACGTGAACGCCGTCTCGCACTGGCTCGCGGCCCAGCCCACACCAAGCGATCCGCGCCCGGCCGCCTCGATCGCGCGTCCCCTGCCGCTGGCCTGCGGCAGCGCCCCGGAGGCGCCATGAAACGTTACGCCCTGGTCCTGGCCCTGGTTGCCGCCGCGGTCGTGGCGCTGGCCTGGCCGCGCGAGGAATTCATCCCCTCGACCTCGCCCGCCGCCTGGGCGGCCACGCCCGAGAACATCGCGCGCGGCGCCTACCTGGCGCGCGCCGGCGACTGCGTGGCCTGCCACACCGCGCGCGGCGGTGCGGAGTACGCAGGCGGGCGCGCGCTCGACACGCCCTTCGGCCGCCTGTACGGTCCCAACCTCACGCCGGACCCGGAAACCGGCATCGGTCGTTGGTCCGCCGACGACTTCTGGAATGCCCTGCACAACGGGAAGTCGCGCGACGGCCGCCTGCTCTACCCGGCCTTCCCGTACACCAACTACACCCGGGTCTCGCGCACCGATTCGGATGCCATGTTCGCCTACTTCCGGAGCCTGGCGCCGCAGCGCCGCCCGAACCAGGCGCACGAACTGGATTTCCCCTACGACCAGCAGGCGCTGCTGGCGGGCTGGCGCCTGCTGTACTTCCGCCCGGCCGTGTTCACGCCGCAGCCCACCCGCGGCGCCGAATGGAACCGCGGCGCCTACCTGGTCGAGGGCCTGGGCCACTGCAGCGCCTGCCACAGCACGCGCAACCGGCTGGGCGCATCCGGCGACACGCTCTCGGGCGGCCTGATTCCGACCATCGGCTGGTACGCCCCCTCGCTCACCGCGAGCGGCGAAGCGGGCCTGGGCGACTGGGACAAGGAACACATCGTCGCCCTGCTTGCCACCGGCATATCGCCGCGCGGCTCGGCCACCGGGCCGATGGCCGAAGTGGTGGCGCGCAGCCTGCAGCACCTGAACGGCTCCGACCTGGGCGCCATGGCGACTTACCTGAAATCGCTCCCCGCCTCCGACACCAAACCAGCAGACAGCGGCGAGCGTGCCAGCGAGCCGCTGCTGGCCGAGGGACGCCGCCTGTACGGCAAGTATTGCGTGGACTGCCATGGCGCCGACGGCAAGGGCAAGGCCCCGGCCTATCCGCCGCTGGCCGGCAACCGCGCGGTGACGCTCACCCCGGCCGTGAACGCGATCCGGATGGTGCTGCATGGCGGCTTCCCGCCCGGCACCGCCGGCAATCCGCGCCCCTATGGCATGCCGCCCTACAGCCATGAGCTGGACGACGCGCAGGTGGCGGCCGTCTTGAGCTATGTGCGCGCCAGCTGGGGCAATGAGGCGGCGCCGGTGTCGGCGCCGGATGTCAACCGTTATCGCAGCGTGCCGCTGGACTAGCAGTGCGGGTGCTCGAATCGCCTGGCAGGTCTTTTGCACGTTAATTGCAACTGCGAACCGTCGGGCGCGATGAAAAATATGTGAAGGCAAAGATGAGAAGCAATTTACCTATCTGTTCAAGGCTAGGGCTGGTAGCCGCGTTGGCGATGTCTCTTATAGCCTGCTCGACACCAAAAGTTCAGCCAACGAAAGCTGGCGGGCGGTATTACCTCAACGATGGCCCACCAAAAGGCGTAACGCAGGCGCAGATTGATGCAGTCAAGGAGCCAGTACCTAAGGCAGAACGGCTTGTCTCCGGTACGCTCAAGCCTTATGTTGTCATGGGAAACAGCTACCGGCCGATGACCAAGTTAATGCCCTACCGTGCGCGTGGCGTGGCAAGCTGGTACGGAACCCGTTACCACCGATTGCCGACGGCAAGTGGTGAACTCTACGACGTGATGAAGCTCACGGCTGCGCATCCGACGCTTCCCATCCCCTCTTACGTCAGGGTTACCAACGTTGAGAACGGTCGAACGCTAGTCGTTCGCGTGAACGACCGCGGTCCATTCCACTCTGACAGGATGATTGATCTATCGTACGTGGCCGCCGCCAAGCTCGGCTATGTGGCGAAAGGCAGGGCCTTGGTCGAGATCGACCTCATCCTGCCGTAGAGGCTCCAGCACATTCCTGAGACAGACCCGGCCAGAAGCGGACATTCATTCCGCACACTTTTCCAATCGGTTGTCCACTTGTATGAAGCCAAACTTCCACGAAGCAGCCGGGCTATGGGAGCGCGATGGGTCGCTTCGGGACATCTACGTGCAGGATACCGAAGCTGTCCACTGGGATCGCTTCGACCAACTGCTCAGCCAATATAAATGCTCGTACACTTTTGACGGAGTGGCCACTCCATTCCCCGGTTCGCACAACGTGCTGAGGAATCGTGGAGGATCACATCTGTTGTCGATTTCCTTGGACGGCCCGGTTGAAATTTTCTGCCATTTCTTCGTCGCCGATCAGTTAGAACTCGACATCTCTCCTAAGGAAATTACCGGTCCATTGGAACATGAGCAGGTGTTGTCATTTGTCGAGAACTTGGCGAAGACTCTAGAACTCGCTGTGGACATCACGCCTGAAAACTCAGAGCAAACGCCGTTTTTGACATACGTTCCGCAGAACGGAACATGGCGTATACACGATGATCCCAAGTAGCGATCAACGTCCGCCTCGGGTCGATCGCGGACGTACACAACGACTTTTGCTCGCCCCCTCGCTCATCTGCTGAAAGAATGCCGAGCGATTTGCCAGGCCTTCTCTAGTCCAGCTGCGACTCCACGTCGCGCGGATCAGTCAATGTGATCAGTCCCTTCGCGATATAGAGCACGACCAGGATGCCGACAATGTCCCCGACCATCATCGCGACCAGCGCGGTCCAGTCCACCACGCCGGTCTGGACCCACATGAACGCATGGTGAAAGGCCGGGCTCACAACGCCGCACAAGACCCCGGTAAACAGCAACCGCCGCGCCGTCAGGTTCTTCAGGCGCGGCCCCAGCTCGAACCAGTGCTTGGCGAAGAGATAGGCAAGGTAGGGACCGCCCGCCCCTGCCACCGCGCCATACACAGCACGAACCTCGTCCGTGAAAGCGAAATGGTAGAAGTTGAGGTAGAGGCCCGCCAGGAGCAGGCCGACGAAGCCGGCGAACCCGAACAGCAGCGTCGCCAGCAGCCGGATGCCCGCAGGAAGGAATACCCAATTGATGCCACTGCTTTGCTCGAACCCGATGAACAGGAGCTCGTTGATCCAGTTCAGGCAGAGAAACGCAATGATGGTGATTCCGACGTAGCCCAGCTGCTTGAGCGGGCTGTGTTTCAGGTGCGGCATGGTGATTGGCTGCGATAGCCCGTGTTGCATCGACGACATGCATTGTAGCCGCATGGATAGGCATTGCGCTTACCCATGCGGCATGAACTATCGGCTCGGAACCACCCGCCACACCGTATTCGCCAGGTCGTCCGCGACGATCAGCGCCCCGCGCGGATCGACGGTGACGCCGACCGGCCGCCCGCGGGTCTTGCCGTCGGCGTCGCGGAAGCCGGAGACGAAGTCGATCGGCTCGCCTGCCGGACGGCCATTGCGGAACGGTACGAAGATCACCTTGTAGCCGACCGGATCGGCGCGGTTCCAGCTGCCGTGCTCGCCGACGAAGACGCCGTCGGCATAGGCCTGGCCCATCGCCGGCAGCGAGAACGCCAGGCCGAGCGCGGCGACGTGCGCGCCCAGGCTGTAGTCCGGCTTGACTGCGGCGGCGACCTTCTTCGGATCGCCCGGCTTGACCCGGGTGTCGACGTTCTGGCCCCAGTAGCTGTACGGCCAGCCGTAGAAGGCGCCCGGACGCACCGAGGTGAGGTAGTCCGGCACCAGGTCCGGCCCGATCTCGTCGCGCTCGTTGACCACCGCCCACAGCTGTCCGCTGCCGGGCTGGATCGCCATGGCCGTCGGGTTGCGCAGGCCGGTCGCATAGGGCTTGTGCGCACCCGTGGCGGCATCGACCTGCCACACCATGGCGCGGTCGACTTCGGCTTCCATGCCGCGTTCGGTGATGTTGCTGTTCGAGCCGATGCCGACGTACAGGAAGCGGCCGTCGGGGCTGATCGTGAGCGCCTTGGTCCAGTGGTGGTTGATCTCGGAAGGCAGCTTGGCGACGCTGACCGGCGGGCCGCCGGCCTGGGTCTGGCCTTCGGTGTAGTCGAAGCGCACCAGCTCGTCCTGGTTGGCGACGTAGAGCTTGTTGTCGAAGAAGGCCAGGCCGTAGGGGGCATTCAGCTTGTCGGCGAACACGGTCTGCAGTTCGTACACACCGTCGCCATCGGCATCGCGCAACAGGGTCAGGCGGTTGCCGCCCTTGACCTTGGTGTTACCCTGGGCCTTGATATAGCCGGCGATCACGTCCTTGGGCTTGAGCTTGGCCGCGTTGCCGCCCCGCCCTTCCGCCACCAGGATGTCGCCGTTCGGCAGCACCAGGGTCTGACGCGGAATCTTCAGGCCGGTCGCGATCGCGGTGATGGCATACCCCTGCGGCACGGTCGGCTTCTGCTTGCCCCATTCCGCAGGCTCGGCGATCTTCATGTCGGGCAGCAAGCCGCGCTCCGGCGCGGGCAGCTGTGGATCCGGGCCGTGGGCCAGCTTGCCGCCTTCCTTGCTGCAGGCGCCCAGCAGCAGGGCCATGCCCAGGAATACGAGGGTCGATGACGGCTTCATTGTGCACCTCCGTGACGTGGGGCGGCGTGCGGAGCGAGTCCCAGCCAGGCTGCTGCAAGGATCAACACGCTCACGATGATCGACAGCACCAGGCCGGTCGGCATCGAGGCCCAGGCGTCTTTCGCATGTTCGAAGGCATTGACCAGTCCCAGCACCCAGGCTGCCAGCAGCACCAGGAAGTAGGTCAGGGGACGCCCTGCCTTGCGCTTTGCCCGCAGCAGGTTGACCAGCGCGAACAGCAAGGCCAAGCCGCTGAATAGCTCGGCGCCGGCCAGGAGCCAGGAGGCGAAGTTGTTCCACTGGATCTGGTAGGTGTTGTGGTAGGCGATATCGCTCAGCAAGGCGCCGAGGAACAGGGGGACGGACCCCGCAAGCAGGACCGTGTGCAGCAGTCCCGGCGGACTCCGGTAGGTCGCATCGACCGTGGTTTGGGAAGACATGGCGTTGCCCTTCATGGATTGGCTTGGCCCGATCTTATCGAAAATGCAAAGAGCATGGCGCATTGTTGAGCCCAGTAACAATCCGCGACCTTCAAGGCCTGAGGTTCTGGCAACGTCGACATGCACAGTTCAACCAGGAAAGAGACCGGCTTCATGCTGAAATACCTGACCCGCAGCGCTCTCGTATTGGGTATCGTCGCGGCGCCGATCGCGCCTGCCCGGGCCGACGCTCCTGCCGCCACGGGCGAGCACGACTTCAAGGCCAGCTCCAATATCAAGTTGCAGGCCCTGAGTCCGCTGCAGCTGGAGAACCTCGCGGTTACCGGCAAGGTGTGGGGCTTCGTGAAGTATCACCATCCCGCCGTCACCGCCGGGCAGCACCGGTGAGACGGCGCGCTGCTGGACATCCTTCCCGCAATCCTGGCGGCAGAGAATCGTCAAGCCGCGGACGCCCTCCTGCAGCGCTGGATCGTCAAGCTCGGCCCGGTCGCCGATTGCGATCCCTGCGCGAGCCTGAACCGGCAAGACTTCCAGCTGCTGCCGAACCTGAAGTGGCTGGACGACACGCGCCTCTTGAACCCCGCGCTGCGCCAGGAACTCAAGGAGGTTTACCGCAAGCGTAGCGCAGGCAAGCAGTACTACGTCTCGCTGGCGCCGGGCGTCGAGAACCCGGTCTTCGACAACGAGCCCGACTACAAGGACCTGCGCTTCCCGGACGCCGGCTTCCAGCTCCTGTCCCTGGTCAGGCTCTGGAACATCATCGAATACTGGGCGCCCTACCGCGACCAGCTCGACGAGGACTGGGACAAGGTGCTGCGCGAATCGATCGCGCCGGTTGCGCTGGCACAGGATCGCGCCAGCCATGAGATGGCGATGATCGCGCTCATCGCGCGCATCCACGATACCCATACCAATCTATGGAGCTCGCTCCAGGTGCGTCCACCGGTGGGCCGCTGCCAGCTTCCCGTGCGGGTGCGCTTCATCGAAGGGCGCGCCACGGTCAGCGCCCACCTGGGCGAGGACGCCGCCGCGGCGACGGGACTGAAGATCGGCGACACCATCGAAGCGATCGGCGGCGTCCCGGTTAACGCCCTGCTGCAGTCCTGGAGACCGTATTTCGCGGCCTCCAACGAACCGACGCGGCTGCGCGATATGGCGGCGGTCCTGACCAAGGGCGAATGCGGCCCGGTGCAGCTCACGGTCCGCCAGGACGGCGGGCCAAGGGAGATGAGCCTCACGCGGGTGCCACGCAAGGACCTGCAGATCCCCACCACCAACGACCGGGACGGCGACACCTTCCAGTTGCTCGGCGAGGACGTCGCCTACATCAAGCTGTCATCGATCAAGAGCGCCGACATTCCGGGCTATATGAAAAAAGCCGCGCATACCAAGGGCCTGGTCATCGACATCCGCAACTATCCCTCGGCCTTCGTCCCCTTCGCCCTCGGCCAGTACCTCGTCGACAAGCCGCCCCCTTTTGCGCGCTTCACGGTGGGCGACCTGGGTAATCCTGGCGGCTTCAAATGGGGCAAGGTCGTCGCGATCTACCCGCAGGCGGCGCGCTACGCCGGCAAGGTGATGATCCTGGTCGACGACATTTCCCAGAGCCAGTCCGAATACACGGCGATGGCCTTGCGCGCCGCGCCGCGCGCCAGGGTGGTCGGCAGCACGACGGCGGGCGCCGACGGCAACGCGTCCTGGATTCCCCTGCCGGGCGGCCTGCGGACCATGATCAGCGGCATCGGCGTCTTCTACCCCGACAAGCGCCCGACCCAGCGTATCGGCATCGTTCCCGATATCGAGGTCAAGCCGACGATCGCCGGCATACGCGCCGGCCGCGACGAAGTGCTGGAAGCGGCCATCGCGGAAATCCGGCGCGACTAAAGCATTCACATCGCAAGCAATGGAGCTAGAATCTAGTCGAACTTAGTGTGCGCGCAAGGGTCGAATGATGACTATGGAAAGCACGTTGGGCGTAGGACACGCAGCGAAACTGCTGGGACTGACGGTCAAGACGCTGCAGCGTCGGGAACGCGAGAAGCGGCTGGTCTCGGCGGCAAGCACCGCCAGCAACCGCCGGCGATATACCGAGAGTCATCTGCGCACAGTGCTGGAGAATAAGCATGCTACTAGCGCACCGGATCAGGATTGATCCGACGCCCGAGCAGCGCGGCTATTTCGCGCGCGCGGCCGGTACCGCCCGCCGGGTCTGGAACTGGGCCCTCGCCGAATGGCAGCGCCAGGCTGCCGCAGGCGGCAAGCCGAATGCGATGGCGCTTAAAAAGCAGTTCAACCGGATCAAATACTCGGACCCGGCCTGGCTTGACGAGAACGGCCAGCCTTGGCTGCGCACCGTCCACCGCGACGCCCATGCCCAGCCTTTCGCCAACCTCGCCAGGGCATGGACCCGCTACTTCGAGCAGCGCCGCGCTGGAAGGCCGGCATACCCGCCGGTATTCAAGAAAANNCGCATCCTGGGCGCGAGCGTCTCGCGCCAGGCGGATCACTGGTTCTTGTGCGTCCAGGTCGAGGTACCCGACGCGGCGGCGCGCCTGCCGCGCAGCGGCCACGGTATAACCGGCGTCGACCTCGGCGTGAACGCCGCCGCCACGCTTGCCAGCGGCGAGAAGATCGTGGCGCCGCGCCCCCTCAAGGCCGCCCTGCGGCGCCTGCGCATCCGCAGCCGGCGCCTGTCGCGCAAGCTGGAGGCCGCAAAGGTACTGGCCGGGATCGCGGGGCGGATCCCGAAGGGCACACGCCTGACAGTGTCGAAGAACCGCATCCGGGGTATGCAGGCGCTGGCTCGCCTGCATGCGCGTATTGCAAGGGTGCGCCAGGACTTCACCCACAAGCTCACGAGCCGTCTCTGCCGCGAAAACCAAGCGGTGGCGATCGAGGACCTGAACGTGGGCGGCATGCTGGCCAACGCCAGGCTGGCCCGCGCGATCTCGGATGTCGGCTTTTACGAGGTCCGTCGCCAGCTGCTGTACAAGGCTACGCGCTACGGCACCCTGATCGTGCTGGCCGACCGCTGGTACCCGTCCAGCAAGCTCTGTTCGGGCTGCGGGGCGCGCAACGCCGCCCTAGCCCTGGGCGAGCGCGCCTGGACATGTGCCGGATGCGGCGCGCGCCACGACCGCGACGTCAACGCGGCCACCAATTTGCAACGGCTCGCCACCGGCGCCCTCGCGGCGGCAACGGCGCTACCCGTGGCGAGTCCGGCTGCGACGCCGGGCACTGCCGCCGGCCTAGTGCCGGCGGGAGGCGGGAAAGTCACGCCTGTCAGGCACGAGCACGGTCAGCAGGAAGGCTCGGGGCAGGAAGAGAACGCTGCATACTTTTGTGCACGTTTTTGCTAGCAGCACGTCCATTTCGGGTCGGCCTACATCCGGCTCGACGACCCCGCCGAATACAAGGAATACACGCCCGAGGAAGTCTCCTTCGCCTACAGCCTGGGCGCCAGGTACATCCTCAACTTCCTCAACGGCTACCTGAAGAACGATCCGCTCGGGCGCGCCTTCCTGAGCAACAGGCCGGTGGCCAACGGCGCCGCGCCGCATTCGATGCGCATGGAATACCTGCCTGCCAAACGCGGCGGGTGATTGTAGCAATCAGGAAATTACAATACCATCCGGAACGGATGGCCGCCTGGCCAAGGTTCTCTATTGTAAGGATCGATTGCATGAAGATGTCTCCCCTGCCCCTCTTGCTGGCCGCGTGCTTCACGTCGACCGCCCTGGTCCCCGCACACGCCGCCAAGCCGGCAGTTGCCAGCCAGGCGGCCGGCCTGAAGGTGGACTACCAGAAATTCACCCTGCCCAACGGGCTGGACGTGATCTTCCATATCGACCGCTCCGACCCGGTGGTGGCCGTGAACCTGACGGCGCACGTGGGTTCGGCCCGTGAAAAGGCCGGCCGCACCGGCTTCGCCCACCTGTTCGAGCACCTGCTGTTCCTGGAATCGGAAAACCTCGGCAAGGGCGGCCTGGACAAGATGAGTGCGCGCATCGGCGGCTCCGGCGCCAACGGCTCGACCTCGCAGGACCGCACCAACTACCTGCAGACGGTGCCCAAGGACGCGCTGGAAAAGATGATCTGGGCCGAGGCCGACAAGCTGGGCTGGTTCATCAACACCGTGACCGATCCGGTGCTGTCCAAGGAAAAGCAGGTCGTCAAGAACGAGAAGCGCCAGGGCGTGGACAACGCGCCCTACGGCCACACCCGCTACGTGATCAACAAGGCCCTGTATCCGCTTGATCACCCGTACAACTGGCAGGTGATCGGTTCGCTCGAGGACCTGCAGAACGCCACCCTCGACGACGTCAAGGAGTTCTTCCGCCTGTGGTACGTACCGAACAACGTGACCCTGGTGATCGCGGGCGACTTCGACCCGGCCCAGGCCCGCAAGTGGGTCGAGAAGTATTTTTCCGAGATCAAGCGCGGCGCGCCGATCGAGGCCATGGCCAAGCGCCCCGGCGTCGTGAAGCAGACCGTCAAGCTGGCCCATGAAGACAATTTTGCCAAGCTGCCCGAGCTGACCATGGCCTGGCCGACGGTAGAGGACCTGCACCCGGATTCATATGCGCTCGAAGTGCTGGCCGAATACCTGTCGCAGACCAAGCGCGCCCCCTTCTACCAGGTGCTGGTCGAAGACAGCAAGCTGGCCCCGAGTGTCCAGTCAAGCAACCAGACGGGCGAACTGGCGGGCCAGTTCATGCTGCGCGTGCGCGCCTTCGAGGGCAAGCCGCTGGACCAGGTGGCCGGTGCGATCGGGCAGGCCTTCGCCAAGTTCGAACGCGAAGGCATCTCGGAGCGTGACCTGAACCGCATCAAGGCCGGCCTCGAGACCCGTTTCTACAGCTCGGTATCCAGCGTGCTCGGCAAGTCCGCCTTGCTGGCCGAGTACAACTACCTGACCGGCAATCCTGGCTATGTCGAGGAAGGCGTCAGGAAGACCCTGGCCGTCACCACCGCCGACGTGCGCCGCGTGTACGACACCTACATCAAGGGCAAGCCCTATGTCGCCACCAGCTTCGTCCCGAAGGGCAGGCTGGACCTGGCCCTGAGCGGCTCAGGCAAGGCCGACGTGGTCGAGGAAAAGCTCGTGCAGGGCGCCGAGGACAAGGTCGACCCGAGCGCGAACGCCGAATACACCCGCACCCCGTCCGCTTTTGACCGCAGCAAGGAACCGCCCTACGGCGCGGCCCCGAGCGTGAAGGTGCCGCAGGTCTGGGATACGAAACTGGCCAACGGCATGCGCGTCTACGGCATCGAGAACAAGGAAGTGCCGCTGCTGCAGTTCGACATCGCGATCGACGGCGGCCTGCTGCTCGACAATCCGGACAAGGTGGGCGTGGCCAACCTGATGGCGCGCCTGATGACCCAGGGCACGGCGAAGAAAACCCCGCAGGAACTGGAAGAAGCCATCCAGCAGCTGGGCGCGAGCATCAACGTGTTCGCCCGTACCGAGGACGTGCGCATCAGCGTCACCACCCTGGCCCGCAACTACGCGGCAACGGTCGACCTGGTGCGGGAGATCCTCTTGGAGCCGCGCTGGGACGAGAAGGAGTTCGCCCTGGTCAAGCAGAGCGTGCTGAGCCAGATCCGCCAGCAGGAAGCCGACCCGAACGCGCTCGCGAGCAGCAATTTCAACAAGCTCATCTACGGCAAGGGAGACATCCGCTCGCGCAACATCCTTGGAACCAGCGCCAGCGTGAACGCGATCACCATCGAGGACCTGAAGGCCTACTATCGCAGCAACCTGTCGCCCTCGGTGGCGCGCATGCACGTGATCGGCGCCCTGCCGAAGGACGCCGTGGCGCGCCCCCTGGCCGCGCTCAGCCGCGCTTGGCAAGCCAAGCCGGTCGCCCTCCCCGCGGCCACCGCGGCGCGCGGCGAGGCGCCCGGCAAGGTCTATTTCGTCGACGTGCCGGACGCCAAGCAGTCGGTGCTGCACATCGGTTACCGCGCGCTGGCGGCGACCGATCCGGACTACTACCCGGCCACCGTCGCCAACTACATCCTGGGCGGCGGCGGCTTCGCCTCGCGCCTGACCCAGGAACTGCGTGAAGGCAAGGGCTACACCTACGGCATCCGCTCGAGCTTTGCCGGCAGCAAGAGCGCCGGTCCCTTCATCATCGCCAGCGGCGTACGCAGCAACGTCACGCTCGAGTCGACTCAGCTGGTCAAGAAGATCCTGCAGGACTACGCTCCGACCTATTCAGCGGCGGACCTGGAGACCAGCAGGAACTTCCTGGTCAAGAGCAATGCGCGCGCCTTCGAAACGGCGTCCGCCAAGCTCGAGATGCTGGACAACATCAGCAAGTACGGCTGGCGCGCCGACTACGTCAAGGACCGCGAGCGCATCGTCAAGTCGATGACGCTGCCGCAGGTGCAGGCTCTGTCGCAGAAGTACCTGGATCCGTCGAAGATGGTGTGGCTGGTGGTGGGCGACGCCAAGACCCAGCTGCCGCGCATGAAGGAGCTGGGCTTCGACGAGCCGGTGCTGATCGAGCGCTGACCGCGCTTACCCGCAGGTCTCGACGTAGGCGACCGCCGGCTGGCGACCGGCGCGAATTTTGGTGAGCTTGCCGCCCTCCTCTTCCAGCACGATGGCGGCACTGCCGTCGGCGCTGGGAACACTGATGGTATGGCCATTCTCCACGTACTTGTGGGGCGCTACCTGCGCGTCGGGATAGCGGGCCCGCAGCTGCGCGAGCGTGTCGCCGACCGCCAGGCCAAGTGCGTTCGGGGTGCCGGGATCGGCATCGGCGCGCGTGATAGTGCCGCTCTCGACCATGAAGCGCAGTCCGGGCAGCGTGGCGAAGCGCACCATGCTGCAGGCGGGATCGAAGGATTGGGGCAGGCTGGCCTTGCCGGCCACCGCTTCCGCTTGCGGGAGCAGCATGCCGAAGCGGATCGGGCCGAACCCGGCGTCGCTCAGGCGCGGCGCGGCTTCAAGGGCAGCTCGCGGGGTGGGAATCGATGCGCTGCCGGCGTCCGTGTCCTTGCCTGGCGCAGGCGCGCGCTCACTGCATGCGCTCAGCAGCGCCAGCGCTGCAAGAAGAAGAATGTGTCGCACCTGCGCTCCTTTCGGTCATCCGGTTTGTCGCCGACTATACCGGAATCCGGCCGGGAGGCAGGCCTGCCTGCGCCGACCTAGACCATGTCCGCAAACCCCACCCGGTCGGTGGTCGCATTACGCGCATCCTCCACCCGCACCTTGTGCGAGGCCAGCAGCCCTTCGAGCGAGGCGTTCATGGTGTGGCAGCCCGGATCGCGCCCTAGGTTCATGTGGGCGCGGATGGCGCCGACGTCGCCCGCCTCCAGCATGCGCATCACGGCCGCGCTGGGCGTCAGGCATTCGGTGGCCAGATGGTAGCGGTTGCCTTCCACCGACGGCAGCAGCGCCTGGCACAGCACGCCGCGCAGGGCGTGCGCCAGGGCCTGGGACTGGGCTTCCGAATTGCCGAGCAGGCGCAGCATCTTCTGCAGGCCCAGTTCGGTCGAGCGCGCATGCAGGGTGGCCAGCACCAGCGGGCCGGATTCGGCCAGGGCCAGGGCTTCCTGCGCGGTCTCGGCATCGCGGATCTCGCCGATCACGATCACGTCCGGACGCTCGCGCAGCGCGTCCAGCGCACCCAGGTAGTAGCTGGCCACGTCGGCATCCTCGCCCACCTCGCGCTGGGTGATGATGCACTTGCGCTGCGGGATCAGGGTCTCGACCGGGTCTTCGATGGTGATGATGTGGCCCGAGCGCTGCTTGTTGATCTCGTCGATCATCGAGGCGATCGTGGTCGACTTGCCTTGACACGTATCGCCGATGATCAGCACCAGGCCGCTATTCAAGCGGGCGAATTCCTGCTCGTCCGGCCACAGGCCCAGTTCCGACAGCGCCAGCGGCTCCTTCGGGAAGCGGCGGATCACGCAGCCCAGGCGCTTCTTGCCCTGGAAGCTGAAGCAGTTGGCGCGGATACGCGCCGTGTGCAAGTCGATCGAGCGATCGAAGGCGCGCACCGCGATGCGCTCGGCCCAGTTCGGCTCGATGACGTCGAAGAATTCCTCCAGCTCTTCCTTGGTGATGGGCGAATCCGTCACCGCCACCAGGCCCTTCGGCTGGCGCAGCATCAGGGGGCTGTTCTGGTGGATGATGATGTCCGAGAACACCAGGCGCGAATTCAGCAGGTGCAGGATCTGCTCGACCAGGGTACCGAATACCGGATGGTCTTCGTTCTCGATGTACGACAGGGTGGGGATCTGCGAGGACTGGTGGTATTCCATCTGGCCGGTACGTGGCAAAAAGTTAAACAGTGCCGGATATTATAGAACCATGCATATCAAAAAGATTGCAAATCTGAAATAAAATTGTTCGTGGCGCTACAAAGCCACAACGCTTGGCGTCGCTATGCGAACAGGTGCTTGTACTGCGCCTGGTAGTACCAGTCGACCAACTTGTCCGGACGTACAGGCTTGCTGATGAAGAAACCCTGCCCCAGGTCGCAGCCGATGTCCGCCAGCAGCTTGATGCCGGCCTGCGATTCGATGCCTTCGGCGATCACGGTCATGCCCAGCTTCTTGCCGAGCGCGATCACGGTCTCGGCGATGGCCAGCGAGCGCGGGTCGGTATCGATGTTGTGGATGAAGGACTTGTCGATCTTGAGCTTGTTGATGGGGAACTGGGACAGGTAGCTCAGGCTGGAATAGCCGGTGGCGAAGTCGTCCAGCGCGATGCTGACGCCGTCGCCCTTGAGCCGTTCCAGCATCTTCGCCGCATCTTCGACGTCGCTCATCACGGCGCTTTCGGTCACCTCGAACTCGATGCAGGACGGGGGGATGCCGCTTCTGCGGATGATGTAGGCGGCGCGCTCGCTGAAATTCTTCTCGCGGAACTGCACCGCCGAGACGTTCACCGCCATGCGGATGGCGGGCAAACCCAGTTCGCGCCATTTTTCATGCTGCCGGCAGGCTTCCTGCAGCACCCAGTCGCCCAGCACCGTGATCAGGCCGATGCGCTCGGCGGCGGCAATGAAGCGCTCCTGCGCGCCGGGCGCGGTAGGGCCGCCGCGCCAGCGCAGCAGCGCCTCCACGCCGACGAAGCGCTTGTGGCTCAGGTCGATGAAGGGCTGGTAGACGAGCTCGAAGTCGCTCTCGGCGATGCTGCGGCGCAGCCGCTGTTCGAGGTCGAAGGTCTGCCGGGCATGCAGGTAGATCTCCTGGGTGAAGAACTGGCAGCGGTTGCGGCCGGCGTTCTTGGCATGGTACATCGCCGCATCGGCATGGCGGATCAGCGTATCGAGCTCGTCGCCGTCTTCCGGATAGATGCTGATGCCGATGCTGGGCGAGGTCTTCAGGTCGAGCGTGTCGATCCGGTAGGGTTCGCGCAGGGTATGCAGCAGCTGGGTGGCCATGTGCAGCACCGCGTCGTCGGTCCGGATATCGGCGAGGATGGCGACGAATTCGTCGCCGCCCAGGCGCCCGACCAGGTCGTTGCCGCGCAGCCCGTCCTTCAGGCGCTGCCCCACCTGCTGCAGCATCCGGTCGCCGATCGTGTGCCCATAGGTGTCGTTGATCGGCTTGAAGCGGTCGAGATCGAAGAACAGGATGGCGATGCGGTCGCCGTGGCGCTTGGCCGAGGCCAGCAGCTGCGCGCCCAGCTCGTAGACCAGGGCCCGGTTCGGCAGGCCGGTGAGCGGATCGTGGCGGGCCGCGTGCAGGACCCGCCGCTCCGCTTCGCGCCGTTCGCTGATGTCGGCGATATGGCTGACCACCAGGCGCCCGCCCGGCACGTCGGCGAGCGCCAGGCTGGCTTCGGCCGGGAACAGGCTGCCGTCCTTGCGGCGGCATTCGATTTCCTGGATGTCGCCGACCTGCCCACCGCGCCGCGGTGGAACAGGTTGTCGAGCCCCCCGCCCCGCAGTTGCCGCAGGCCGTTCACGACCAGTACCTCGTAGGACTGGCCGATCAGTTCCTGCGGCGCGAAGTCGAACAGGCGCGCCACCGAGTCGCTGGCGAACTGGATCCGGCCGTCGTGGCCGATGCCTAGGATAGCGTGGACCGAGGCCCCCAGCAGCGCGCGCAAGGTATGCTCCCTGCCCTGCAGGTCGGCCAGGTAGGCGCGCGCCTTGTTCTCGGACCGTTCCAGCACCGCGGCCATGCCGCAGGTGAACAGGCAGACCATGAGCAGCACCAGGATGGCGCCGACATCCTACGGCCGCGCGATGATGAAGGTGAATTGCGGCGCCACCAGCAGCGGGGACAGCAGCAGCGACAATACCGAGGCCAGCAGCGCCGGGCGCCAGCCGCCCAGGATCGCGCTGGCCATGACCGGCAGGTACAGCAGGCCGAGCGGGGCGCGCTGGCCGAACACGTGGCGCCCCTCGTACTGGCTGA
Organism: Massilia sp. UBA6681; assembly: GCF_002454935.1. NCBI lineage: Bacteria > Pseudomonadati > Pseudomonadota > Betaproteobacteria > Burkholderiales > Oxalobacteraceae > Massilia > Massilia sp. UBA6681. The sequence goes on along the minus strand of NZ_DKJX01000082.1, from coordinate 17,507 downwards.
ACGCGCACAGCGCCACGAGCAGCAGCGTGATGGCATACGGATGCCCATGCTTCCGACCAGCGGCGACCTTGCTCGCGAACATGACGTTCCCCTGTACAGCGGCCAGGCGCCTATCTTACGCCCGCAGCGTCAAGACAGCGTTAACGGGAATGCGACGCGTGCGCCGCGGCTCAGTGACGCAGGCCGGCCAGGATGCGCTCGCCAAACAGGGTGACGGCCACGCCCAGCGCGACGATGCAGGCGCCCAGCACCCGCACGCCCGACACCTTGCGCATCGCCATGTTGACCAGCCCGAAGTGGTCGATCGCCATCGAGGTGATCAGCTGGCCGGCGATCACCAGCACGATCAGGCTCAGCAGGCCGATGCGCGGCGCCAGGAACACCGTGCCGAACACAAACGCTGCGCCCAGGAAGCCGCCCGCGAACTTCCACAGCGGCTGGCCGGCGAGCGCGGCGAAGGTCGGGCCCAGCCCGCCGCGCGAGAGCGCGACCCCGGCCAGCACGATGGTGCCGCAGGCAAAGGAGACCAGGGCGGCGACCACCGAGTTGGCGCCGATCGATGCGGCCAGCTGGGTATTCACGGCCGCCTGGATGGACATGGCCATGCCGACGCAGAAGGCCATCAGAAGGAAAATCAGGTTCATTGCTACCTCCGCCGGATGCATACCGGGGCAAAAAGCGCACGATTCTAGTGCAATCCGGGCGTTCGTGATAGCCACGCACGCCGCATGGAGCACGACAGCCTGTCCTGCCTGGGTGCATTCTGGACAGTGGACTGTGCGCTTCGTCGCATCCTGGATGCGCCAGGCCCGGCCTTTGCCTAGGATGACAGCATCGACAAACGCTTCAACAGGAGACAAGCATGAACAAGACCTCTTCCCGCCCGGCCGGCATCCTGCGCGCCATTCTGCTTCCCACCCTGGTGGCCGGCGCCCTGGCTGCAGGTCTGGCCACGACGGCCACCCCGTCGCTGGCCGCCAGCTGGTCCTTCGGCGGCGAGCGCGTCGAGGGCAACGGCAGCATCAAGCGCCAGGCGCGCCAGGTATCGCACTTCACCGGCCTGGCCCTCGAAGTGCCGGGCAAGCTGGAGCTGCGCATGGGCGACAGCGAAGGCCTCACGATCGAAACCGACGACAACCTGCTGCCGCTGATCGAGACCGTGGTGGAGAACGGCACCCTGAAGATCCGCCCGGCCAAGCGCAACCTGAACCTGCGCACCAGGAACCTGAAGATCGTCGTCAACGCACGCCAGATCGAGCGCCTGGCGCTGGGCGGCTCGGGCTCGGTGGATGCCGACCTGCTGCGCGCGCCGCGCCTGAACATCGATCTGGGAGGCTCGGGCGAAATCAATGTGCGCCAGCTGGACAGCGACGCGGTCTCGGTCACGCTGGGCGGCAGCGGCGACTTCAAGGCCGGGGCCGGCCAGGCGCGCAAGCTGTCGGTGTCGATCGGCGGCTCGGGCACCGTGGACATGGGGCGGGTGCAGGCCGACAACGCCAGCATCAGCGTGGCTGGTTCGGGAGAAGCGACGGTGTGGGCGCGCCACGAGCTGAGCATGACCATCGCCGGCTCGGGCGACGTCAACTACTACGGCGACCCGCGCGTCAGCAAGTCGGTCGTGGGTTCGGGAGATGCGCGCCGGATCGCGGCGGCGCCGCGCTGAGCGGGCCCGAGGGATGGCCGGCGCGGCCGGCCATCCGCAACATCAATGTCCGGCGTGGGCGCTGTGGCTCAGCGGCCGCACCGGCGCCTTCACCTTCACGTCCTGGCGCTTGCCCGCCGCGTCCTCTACCCGCAGGGTCAGCTCGACGCTTTCCCCTTCCTTCACCTGGCGCTTCAGGTCCATCAGCATGATGTGATAGCCGCCGCTGGCCAGGTCGACCGGCTTACCCGCGGGCAGCTCGATCGCGTCCACGCGGCGCATGCGCATGGTCTGGCCTTCCATCGCCATCTCGTGCAGCTCGGCGCGGCCGGCGACCTCGGTCTGCACGCCGACCAGGCGCGCGGGCGCCACGGACTGCACGCGCATGAAGGCGCCGGTCACCTTCTGGGCCGGCACGGTGGCGCGGATCCAAGGTTCGGACACGCTCACCTGGGCGAACGCGGAAACCGACAGCAGGCTGCCGGCGAGGAAAGCGAGGAAGCGATGTTTCATGGCGACGAATGTGAGGAAGTGGACTGGGAATTATAGCTTCACGGGCCGCCGCGCAGGTATTCGCGCTCGACCAGCACGGTATCGATGCCGTCGGTCAGCCACACCTGGCCGTCCTGGATCGTGCACTGCAGCTGCATGTTGCGCTTCGCCATCTTCTCGAGCTGGACGCTGGCCTCGTTCGGAATGTTGACCACCGCGACGTTCTTGGCCCGGTCGATCTTGTTGGCCAGGCCCCTGAACCAGATGTCGCTGGTGGCGCTGTAGCTGTACACGAGCACCTGCTCCGAGCGGCCCGCCGCCTTGAGAAGGCGCTTCTCGTCCGGCTGGCCGACCTCGATCCAGGTCTGGATGGCGCCGGTCAGGTCCTTCTGCCACATGGCCGGCTCCTCGACGTCGAACAGGTCCTTGGTGAACACGAGCGCCGGGTCCGCATGGAGTGCGAAGGCCAGCACCCGGATCATCACGCGCTCGTCGGTCTCGGACGGATGGCGCGCGATGGTCAGGGTGTGGTCGCCGTAGTAGTTGCGGTCCATGTCGGCGATCGACAGGTCGGCCTTGTAGATGGTTGCCTTGAGAGCCATAGGGGTGTGATCGGGTTGCGTGGGGGTGGAAAAGCCCGCTATTGTCGCACGCGCCGCACGGGACCGGTATAGGAGCGGCGCTCCAGAAGCGGTATAGTCACGTTGCCAATATTGTCCAACTTGTAGCGGAGACTCCCATGACCAATGCCTTCCCCCCGAACCAGCAGTTCTTGCTCGCCGCCCGTCCGCTCGGCATGCCGCGCAACGAGGACTGGCAGTTCCACGAAGAAGCCGTGCCCGAGCCGGAAGAAGGCGGCATCGTCGTCAAGGTGCTCTACCTGTCGCTCGACCCGGCCATGCGCGGCTGGATGAACGAGGGCAAATCGTATATCCGCCCGGTGGCGATCGGCGAGGTGATGCGCGCCGGCGGCCTGGGCGTGGTGGTGGCGTCGCGCTCGCCGCGCTTCGCGGTGGGCGATCACGTGGCCGGCGGCACCGGCGTGCAGCGCTACTGGTCCGGCCAGGCCGACGACAAGACCGCCGCGTTCACGAAGATCGACCCGCGCATCGCCCCCCCGACGGCCTGGCTCAACGCCCTCGGCATGCCCGGCATGACGGCCTTCTTCGGCCTGCGCGAGGTGGGCCAGCCCAAGCCCGGCGAGACCGTGGTGGTCTCGGGCGCGGCCGGCGCGGTCGGCATGACGGTCGGCCAGGTGGCGAAGAAGATGGGCTGCCGCGTGGTCGGCATCGCCGGCGGCGAGGAGAAGTGCCGCTTCGTGGTCGAGCAGCTCGGCTTCGACGCCTGCATCGACTACAAGGCGGGGTCCGTGCATGCGGGCCTGAAGGAGCACTGCCCGCAGGGCGTGGACGTCTATTTCGACAACGTCGGCGGCGAGATCCTGGACACCGTCCTCACCCGCATCAACATGAAGGCGCGCATCGTGATCTGCGGCGCGATCTCGCAGTACAACGCCACCAGCCAGGTCAAGGGCCCGGCCAACTACCTGTCGCTGCTGGTGAACCGCGCGCGCATGGAAGGCATGGTCGTGTTCGACTATGCGCCACGCTATGCGGAAGGCGTGGCGACGCTGGCCGGCTGGATGCAGGAAGGCAGCGTCAAGAGCATCGAGTACGTGGTGGAAGGCTTCGAACGCTTCCCCGAGGCCCTGCGGATGCTGTTCGAAGGCAGAAACCTCGGCAAGCTTGTGCTCAAGGTGGCGGAAGCCTGAGCCCTCCCAGGTGCTTCTTGATCCAGGCAAGAAGCACCGCATGATTGACTGAACTTCTCTCCTCGCGGCGCGTCTATATCAATTTGGTGCGCACATTGTCTTGCGAGGTGAACATGGCTCAGTTTCCACAAACGAGCGCAGAGCCGCCCGGCGGCATCCTGGCCCAGCTGCGCGCCGACCATGCGCAGGTGCGCGCCCTGTTCCACGCCTTCGCCATGCTCGACCGCGAAGAAGAAGCGCAGCGCGAGCGCGTGGTCGACGAACTGTGCGATGCGCTGACCATGCACGCGCTGCTCGAGGACGAACTATTCTACCCGGCGCTGCGCGGCGCGGTCGACGACGGCCTGCTCGAAGACGCGGCGCTGGAACACGACAGCACGCGCGAGCTCGTCCTGCAGCTCGCCGCCCTGTTCCCGGACGACGAGTACTTCGACGTCTGCGTCGCGGTGCTGGCCGACGAAGTGGAGCGCCACGTCGCCTTTGAAGAGAACCTGCTGTTCCCGGCGCTGGCGCGCGCCGGGGCCGACCAGCAGGCCCTGGGCCTGCGCCTGCGCACGCGCCGCGCCCAGCTCGAATCCGACCTCGCCAGCGCGCCGCCCGCGATCGACGGCATCGAGCCGCGCGGCCTGCTGCGCGGCTCTACCGGCCGCATGCGCGAGCGGCGTTCGCGTCCACGCTAGCGCGCGACCGGCCGGTGCGCCGATGCCGGTCCCGGCGCGAAGGAACTTACGCTTCAGCCTTCTCTCTAAACGGCACGAGCGCATCCATACGCGCTCGCGGTTCCCACATCGGACTTTGACACCTCAGGGCACACAAGGAGAGCGACATGGCGACAAGCAAAGAGAACGGCAAGGGCAATGCCCAGAAAGGCGGCGCGGGCAGCAGCCAGGCGCCGGCCAAGCGCGGTTTCGCGGCAATGGACCAGAACCAGCAGCGTGAAATCGCCAGCAAGGGCGGACAGGCGGCACACCAGAAAGGTACCGCGCACGAGTTCGATTCCGAAGAAGCACGCCGCGCCGGCCAGAAAGGCGGCGAGGCAGTCAGCCGCAACCGCGCTCACATGGCCGACATCGGGCGCAAGGGCGGCGAAAGCCGGCAGTCGGCCCAGCGCGCCGCCGCCGCGGCCAAGAACGCCGGCAACCGCCAGGGCGAAAAGGAGAGCTGACCAGCTTTCCGGCCACTAGACCAGTTCACCCATCCTGCTGAAACTTCCCCACGATGCATCCATACCACGGCGCCAGCCGGCGCCGTGGTCCTTCCGACACCGCGCGCCGGCGCCATGGTACATTGCCGGCCCTATGCACAAGCTTCCCTACCTCACGGCCTATCCCGACACCCTGCGCGCCCAGGTCGGCCAGCTGATCGATGCCGGCCAGCTCGGCGCGGTGCTCCTGCAGCGCTACCCCGAGGCCCATGGCATCCGCACCGACAAGGCGCTCTACGCCTATGTGCAGGGGCTGAAGGACGACTACCTGCGCCAGGCCGAGCCGGTGGTCAAGGTCGCCTTCGACAGCAAGATCCACGTGGTGCAGCACGCGCTCGGGCTGCACACCGCGATCTCGCGCGTCCAGGGCAGCCGCCTGAAGGCCAAGCGCGAGATCCGCATCGCCAGCGTGTTCCGCGACGCCCCGCTACCCTTCCTGCGCATGATCGCGGTGCACGAGCTGGCCCACCTGAAGGAAAAGGAGCACGACAAGGCCTTCTACAAGCTGTGCTCCTGGATGGAGCCGCACTACCACCAGCTCGAGTTCGACCTGCGGCTCTACCTGACCTGGCTCGACCTGGGCGGGCGGCGCCTGTGGGGCGCGGACGCAGGCATCGTTGCCATCCAACAACAAACCTTGTCAGATTGACTCGTTGCGTAGTGTGAATATCTCGACTTTGCCTGTCGCGTTGGGTAAAGTCCGGAGTCGTTTTTCCCTTAGCGGGGCCTGGTCGTTCCGCCCCGCACAGCAGCCTGAACCATGACGTCCCAGTTTTCCTTCCCCTCCAAAGCGCTGCCGGCTGCCCTGCGTGGCGGCGTGCTGGCCTTCGGCCTGACGGCTGCCGTAACCGGCCATGCGGCAGCCGCCGATGCCGCCGCCGCGCCGGCGTGGAAGTTTTCCGGCTTCGGCACATTGGGCGCCGTCTACGCGAGCGTGCGCGACGCGGACTTCAGTTCCACCGTCCTGCGCGCCAACGGCGCCGGCCGCAGCGAAGCCTGGAGCCCGGACGTCGACAGCCGCCTGGGCGCGCAGCTCGACCTGTCCCTGGGCCGCTGGTCGGGCGTGCTGCAGGTGGTGAGCGAGCAGGACATGGAAGGCAGCTACCGCCCGCGCGTCGCCTGGGCCAACGTCAAGTACCAGGCCACCCCGGACCTGGCGCTGCGCGTCGGGCGCATCGCCCTGCCGGTGTTCCTCGCGGCCGATTACCGCAAGGTCGGCTATACCATGGCCTGGGTGCGGCCTCCGGTCGAGGTGTACGGCGGGCTGCCGATCTCCAGCAGCGACGGCATCGACGCCACCTGGCGCTGGGGCAAGGGCGCTACGCGCCATGCCACCCAAGCCTTCCTCGGCCGTACCGACACCCGCTTGTTCGACGACCGCCGCGTGGAGGCGCACGGCATTGCCGGGCTGTCCCACAGCATCGAGCACGGCGCGCTGAGCGCACGCATGTCGGCCCTGACCGCCCACCTGACGACCGGGCTTGCGGCGGACGTGTTCGCCGGCATGCGCGCCTTCGGCCCGCAGGGGGTGGCGCTGGCCGATCGTTATGCGATCGAGCACAAGCGCGTCAGCATGGTCAGCGCCGGCTTCAGCTACGATCCCGGACAGTGGTTCCTGAACGCCGAAGCCGGGCACGCCCAGACCCACTCGCTGCTCGGCCGGACCACCACCATGTATGCCGGCGGCGGCTACCGCTTCGCCAGCCTGACGCCCCACCTCGGCTTCGCCAAGGTGCGCGCGCACGGCGCCACCCGCGCCCCGGGCCTGGCGCTGGCCGGACTGCCGGCGCGGGCGCAGGCAACGGCCGCCGCGCTCAACGCCGGCCTGAATGCCTACCTGGCGACGATCCCGATCCAGACCACGCTCAGCACCGGCCTGCGCTGGGACCTGGCCACGGGCGCCGCCCTGAAGGTCCAGTATGACCGCCTGCGGCCGACCGACGGTTCGCGCGGCACCCTGATCAACACGCCGTCCAGCTTCCGCTCGGGCGAGACCGTGCACGTGGCCAGCATGGCCCTCGACTTCGTCTTCTGAGGCCGCGCATGGGTATCCGCTTCCGACACCTGATGGCTGCCGCCGCGCTCGCACTGGCGGCGTGCGCCGACGCCTCGGCCGAACTGGTCGTGATCGTCTCGGCACGCAACCCGCTGCCGGCGCTGTCGCCCGACCAGGTCGCCGCGATCTTCCTGGGCCAGGCCGGGCGCTTCCCCGGCGGGGGCGAAGTGGTGGCGCTCGACCAGCGTCTCGGCTCGGACGAACGCGAGCAGTTCTACGCCCAGGTCACCGGCAAGACCCCGGCCCTGCTCAAGGCGCACTGGTCGAAGATGGTCTTCACCGGCCGCGGCCAGCCGCCGCGCGAAGCCGCCGACAGCGCCAGCGTGCGCCGCATGGTGGCCGACAATCCTTCGATGATCGGCTACATCGACCGCGCCGCGCTGGACGCCAGCGTGCGTCCGGTGCTGGTGCTGCGCTGATTCCATGAACTACATGGTCCCGCCCGCCACCCCCAGGGCGCCGCATGCGCGGCCGAACGGGCGCCGCGCGGCGCTGCTGGGCTGGCTCGGGCGCGGACTGGAAACCCACATCTCGCTGCCGCTGTTCGCGCTGCTGCTGGTGGCGGTCCTGTGGACCACCGCCGTCCACATGATCCGCGCCGAGGAGCGCGCCGCGCACGCGGCGGCCCGGGAAGCCACGCGCGAACTGGTCGACACCTACGAGGCCCAGATGGCGCGCAGCCTGAGCGGCATCGACCAGACCCTGCGCGTGCTGCAGTACGCGGTCGAGACCAACGGCCCGGACGCCGCCCTGGGGGCGATGAGCGCCAAGGGCCTGCTGCCGCCGGGCCTGGTGTTCCAGGTCGCGATCATCAGCGACGGCGGCCGCGTACTGGCGAGCAATCCGCACAGCCGCCCCGGCGGCGACGTCTCGCGCGCGCCCTGGTTCGCCCGGCACCGCGACAAGGACAGCCCTGCACCTTACGTCGGCACGACCGTCGGCCGGCGCGAGCCGCACGTGGTGTTCTCGCGCCGCATCAACACGAGCGACGGCCGCTTCGCGGGCGTCGCCACCGTCGCCGTCGACCCGGCATTCTTCACCAGCTCCTACGAACACTCGCGCCTGGGAGGGCGCGGCCTGCTCGGCGTCGCCGGCAGCGACGGCATCGTGCGCGCGGTACGCGTCGGCGAACAGGTCTCATGGGGCCAGCGGGTCGCCATCGGCAAGGACGACGACATCGTGCTCGGCCAGAGCGGGATCGACCGCGAACGGCGCTACACCAGCACCCGCGCCATGGTCGGTTTCCCGCTGGTGGCCGTGGTCGGCCTGTCCGAAGCCGAGCAGATGGCCGCATTCCACGCCCGGCGCCGCGCCTGGCTGCTCGGCGCCGGCGCCGGCACCGCCCTGCTGCTGGTCGTCGTCACCCTGGTCAGCGCGTGGTCGTGGCAGCTGGCCAAGGCGCGCAGGCGCGAGCGGCTGGCGCAGGAAACCTACGCCGCCGCCTCCGAGGCCAGCCTGGACGCCTTCTTCGTGCTCCGCACCATTCCCGGCGCGCACGGAGGCGTCATGGACTTCCTGATCGAGACCACCAACACCCGCGCCGAACAGCTCACCGGCCTGGCCAAGGAGCGCATGCAGGGCAAGCGCATGTCAGTGCTGCTGCCGACCCATATGGGCCTGGGCATCTTCGACGACCTCGCGGCGGTGGCGACCGACGGCGTGGCGCGCGAGGCGGAATGGCTGGCCCACATGATTCCCGTGGAGGACCGCTGGCTGCACCGCCAGGTGGTGCCGGTGGAAGGCGGCGTGGTGGCGATCGTGCGCGACATCACCGAGCGCAAGCTCGCCGAGCAGCGCATCCGCCACCTGGCGCACCACGACGATCTCACCGGCCTGCCGAACCGCAGCCTGCTGCGCGACCGCCTCGGCCAGGCCATCCGCGACGCCGAGCGCAAGGGCCACGCGGTGGGCCTGGCCTTCATCGACCTGGACGGCTTCAAGCTGGTCAACGACGGGCTCGGCCACAACGCCGGCGACGAGCTGCTGAAGGTGGTGGGCGCGCGCATGGGCCAGTGCCTGCGCCGCAACGACACCCTGGCGCGCTTCGGCGGCGACGAATTCGTGATCCTGCTGCCCGACATCTCGGGCGACCCGATGGCGATCACGCCGCTGCTCGAAAAGGTGCGCGAGGCCGTCACCGAGCCGGTCGAGGTCGAGGGCCAGGAGGTGCAGGTCAGCTGCAGCATGGGCGTGGTGCTGTACCCGCGCGACGGCGAGGACGCCAACACCCTCATGATGAACGCCGATGCGGCGATGTACCGCGCCAAGGAACACAAGGACAGCTTCCAGTTCTACGCCAGCGAGATGAACGCCAGCGTGGAAGAGAAGCTGGTGCTGCTGGAAGGCATGCGCGCCGCGCTCGAGGCCTGCCTCGACCCCGGCTGCAAGGGCGAGCACTGCCAGTTCCAGCTGTTGTACCAGCCGAAGGTCGACCTGCGTACCGGCCGCCTGTTCGGGGTCGAGGCCCTGATCCGCTGGAAACACCCGGAACAGGGCATGATTTCGCCGCTGCGCTTCATCGGCCTGGCCGAAGAGAGCGGCCTGATCGTGCCGCTGGGCGAATGGGTGGTGCGCACCGCCTGCGCCCAGGGCGTGGCCTGGCGCGCGGCCGGCCTGCCGCCCCTGAGCATCTCGGTCAACGTGTCGGCCCGCCAGTTCGAGGAAAAGCGCCTGGTCGAGCGCATCGCCGGCGCCCTGCGCGACTCCAAGCTGCCGCCGGAAGCGCTGGAAGTCGAGGTGACCGAAAGCTCGATCATGCGCGACCTTGGACGCGCGGTGGACAAGATGCGCGAACTGAAGGCCATGGGCGTGTCGCTCTCGATCGACGACTTCGGCACCGGTTATTCGAGCCTGTCGGCGCTGAAATCCTTCCCGATCAGCCGCCTGAAGATCGACAAGAGTTTTGTCAGCGACCTGGCCGACAGCCCCGATGACCAGGCCATCGCGATGGCCGTGATCTCGCTGGGCCACAAGCTGAACCTGCGCGTCATCGCCGAGGGCGTGGAAACCGCGCAGCAGCGCGACTTCCTGCGCGCCAACGACTGCGACGAGATGCAGGGCTACCTGTTCAGCCGTCCGGTGCCGCCCGAGCGGATCGCGGAACTGCTGGCCGAAGCTGCCATCCCGTTGGAGCCGGCATGAACGCGCTGCGGCGTCTCGTCGTCCTGCTGTGCGGCAGCGATCCGAAACTGCGCCGCACGCTGCAATACTGGGCCGCGACCTGCGTGCTCTACGTGGCCTGCATTGCCCTCCTGTTGCTGCAGGTGAGCGAGGGCATGGCGGATCCGGCTGCTGCGGACAAGCTCGTCACCTTCGGCGGCAGCGGCGCGCTCCTGTTCTACGTCCTGATCCGCGTCAGCGGGCGCCTCAAGCTGGCGCCCGACCAGCTGGCGGTGTCGCAGGCGGTGTTCTCGCTGGCCTGCGGCATGGCGGCCTATGCGATCTCGGGGCCGCTGCGCGGCGCCATGCTGATCATGACCGTGGTCGTGATCGTGTTCTGCATGTTCGCCGCCAAGCCGCGCCAGACCCTGCTGCTCACCATTGCCGCGCTCGCCGGCATGGGCGCCACCATGTACCGGATGCAGGCCAGCGACCCGCAGCGCTACCCGCCGATGACCGAACTGATCACCTTCGGCTACCTGGCCGGCGCCCTGCTCTCCACCGCGGTGCTGAGCGGCGAGATGAGCAAGCTGCGCGCGCGCCTGAAGCGCCAGCGCCGCGAACTGAGCGAGGCACTGGACACCATCCGGGTGCTGGCCACGGTGGACGAACTGACCTCGCTGGTCAACCGCCGCCGCATGCACGAGGTGCTGGAGGCCGAGGAGAGGCGCCAGTCCGACGGCCGCCAGGGTGGCAAAGGCGCGTGCATCGCCCTGCTCGACATCGATTTCTTCAAGCAGGTGAACGACCGGTACGGCCACGCCACCGGCGACGCGGTGCTGCGCAGCTTTTCGAGCACGGCGCGCGCCTGCCTGCGCGGCGGCGACGTGCTGGCGCGCTGGGGTGGCGAGGAATTCCTGCTGCTGTTGCCGGATGCCGCGCCCGAGGACGCGCGCGTCGTGCTGGAGCGGATGGCCGAGCGCATCCACGGCATGCAGGTAGCCGGCCTGCCGGACCGCCGCATCAGCTTCTCGGCGGGACTGGCCACGCGCCGCGCCGGCGAGCCCTTTGCCGACGCCATCCACCGCGCCGACAAGGCGCTCTACCAGGCCAAGGAGGCCGGGCGCGACCGCATCGTGCTGGCCTGAGGCGCAGTCCGCCGGGCGCATGATCGGTGCGGCGCTCGTCCATGCCGTTTGCTAGCATGCGGGCATGACAATCAAGGTACTTTTGGTAGATGACCTGCTGCTGGACGTGGCCCTGACGCGCCGCGCCATGGAAGACTGCAAGCTGGCGCACCGCATCGTGGTGGCCAGCGATGGCGAAGAGGCGTACCGGCTGCTGGGCGAGGCCTGCTTCGACCTGCTGCTGCTCGACATCAAGATGCCGCGCGTCGACGGTTTCGAACTGATGGAACGCCTGCGCGGGCGCGCCGCCGGCCACCTGCCGGTCATCGTCCTGTCCGGCTCGGCGCTGGAGACCGACCGTACGCGTGCCGATGCGCTGGGAGCGATCGAGTACGTGCACAAGGCGTTCGACTATGGAGAATTCCGGCACGCGCTGAAAGCCGCCCTCGGGCGGCACGGTTTCTGCTGACGCCCCACTCAGACCCGGGCCAGCACCGCCGCCACGATGCGGTCGCAGCGGTCGCCGTCGAAGGCGAAGGCCGAGGCAGCCGCCTCGTCAAAGTCGCGCGCCAGCGCCGTGCGCAGCATGGCGCGTGCGCGGAAGAAGCAGCTGCGCACCGTCGCTTCCGGAATGCCGAGCACCGCCGCCGTCTCGCCGGCCGACATGTCCTCGACCGCACGCAGCACGAACACGGTGCGCAGCCGCTCGGGGAGCGCGTCGATGCGCGCCTCGATCAGGCGGCGCGCTTCCAGGCGGAGTGCGGCTTCCTCGGGCCGGTCGGTCGCGCCCCCCGGGGCATCGTCCATGGCGTCCTCCTCGCTGCCGGGCACCAGCCGCAGGATGCCGTCGCGGCGCTGCTGCCTGCGCAGCCTTGCGTTGGCTTCGTTCACCACGATGCGCGTCAGCCAGGTCGAGACGCTGGCCTCGCCGCGGAAGGTGGCGGCCTTGCGGTAGGCCAGCAGGTAGGCTTCCTGCACCACGTCCTCGGCCTCGGCATCGTCCCTGAGGATGCTGCGCGCGGTGCGGTACAGGCGCTGGTTGTGGGTGCGCATGAGCAGCTCGAACGCACCCGGCGCGCCGGCCGCCACCAGCGCCATCAGTTCCGGCCCGCTCGCCGCGGCCACGCCCGCCTTGCCCATCGTTCGCCTCCTCAACGGATCACCAGCGTTGCCCGCATCGTGCGGTGCAGCGTGCACAGGTAGGGATAGCGTCCGCGCTGCACCGCCTTGAAGCTCCAGCTCGCGCCGGCCGCGATGGCGGGCGAAGCCGGCCCGCCCTTGCTGCCCGCGGTGGCGGTATGCGGGAACGGATCGCGGTTGCGCCAGACCACAGTATCGCCCACCCGCAGCTCCAGCGTCTCGGGAATGAAGCGCATGCCTTCGATCACGACGGTGTGCACCGCCGGGGCGCCGCGCGCCGCATCCCCAGGCACGGCGATCGTCAGCGTCAGCGCCGCCATCCAGGCGGCCATCGAACGCGCGATCATGGCGCGCCCCTACTTGAGCGAAGCGTCGAGCTGCTTCGCATGCTCGAGGTGCGCCACGAAGGCCGGGCGCACCTTGACCAGCGTGTCCTTCAGCTCGGCGTTCCTGGTGTTCGGGATCAGGGTCTTGTCGAGCGCATCGATCACCGCCTGGTGGTAGCGCACTTCGTGCGCCACGTAGGCCTGGTCGAATGCCTTGCCCTCGAGCGCCTTGAGCCTGGCCAGGTTGTCGCTGCCGCCCTGCTTCAAGCTCTTGCCCAGTTCACTGTCGCGTGGCGTCAGCTTCAGTTTCTTCACCAGGGCCAGTGCCTGCTTGTTGACGCCGCTGTGGTCGGTGACCATCTGCCTGGCGAAGGCTTTCACCTCGGCGTTGCTGCTGGTCTTCCCGGCCAAGTTGCCGGCGTCGATATCGACCTGGTTGGCAGCGACGACGATGCCGGCAATCTGGGCGTCGTCCGGGACGGACTGGGCCAGGGCGGCGGCGGCGGCCAGCGCGAGCGCAGCGGCGGCCGCGCCGGCAATCAGCTTGTGTTGCAAGGTATGCATGGTGCTCTCCTCGATCAAGGTCCGTGTATTGGCGTCCTTCCCGACATTAGATGCCACGTGATGCGCTGCCGTTGCATACCGCGTTCGGCATGCCGAAGAAATAAAACTACTTTTTAGCCCTAATGAAGATTGTTTCAGGCAATTTATTCTGTTACTTTACTACATCGACAACTTCTTGATGGGGGTTCGGTGTACCGGTTCATCCTTGCGATTGTAGCCATCCTGCCGGCTGCCTGGGCCAACGCGGCCCCTTACCAGATCCAGCACGTCGAGCCGCCCAACTGGTGGGCCGGCATGAAACAGCCTGGCCTCCAGTTGATGGTACATGGCGAAAAGATCGCCGAACTGGCCCCCGCCCTGGCCCGTCCCTACCCGGGCGTGCGCGTTACCGGGGTCGAGCGTACCGACAACCCGAACTACCTGTTCGTGAACCTGGCCATCGGCAAGGACGCCCGGCCGGGCGAACTCCAGCTGCAATTCCGGCGCGGCAAGGAACTAGTTACCAGCCACACTTACCGGCTGGAGCCGCGCCGCCCGGGTTCGGCCGAGCGCCGCAGCTTCGGCGCCGGCGATGCGATCTACCTGCTCATGCCGGACCGCTTCGCGAACGGCAACCCGGCGAACGACCAGGCCGGCATGCTCGAAGGGGCCGAGCGCGCCAACCCGGTGAAGCGCCATGGCGGCGACCTGGCCGGCATGCGCGCCCATCTCGACTACATCCGCGACCTCGGCTTCACCATGGTCTGGCCGACACCGGTGCTGGAGAACAACCAGCCCTCCTATTCCTACCATGGCTACGCGCTGACCGATTATTACAAGATTGACCCGCGTTTTGGCAGCAACGAGGAGTTCCGCGACTACGTCGCCGCCGCGAAGGCGAAGGGCCTGGGCATCATCCACGACATCGTGCTCAACCACATCGGCACCAGCCACTGGTGGATGCGCGACCTGCCGGCGCGCGACTGGATCAACCATGGCACCACGTTCACGCCCACCAACAACCAGCACACGGTGGCCCAGGACATCCACGTGGCGCCGGAAGAAAAGGCGCGCTTCTTCGACGGCTGGTTCGTCGAGACCATGCCCGACCTGAACCAGCGCAACCGCCTGGTGGCGCGCTACCTGATCCAGAATACGCTGTGGTGGATCGAGTACGCCGACCTGTCCGGCATCCGCGAGGACACCTATTCGTACTCCGACAAGGATTTCCTGAACGAGTGGAACCGCGCCGTGGCCGCCGAGTACCCGCACATGAACGTGGTCGGCGAAGAGATGGACGCGCGGCCCTACATGGTGGCCTACTGGCAGAAGGGCGTCGTCAACCGCGACGGCTATGCGTCCGAACTGCCGACCGTGATGGACTTCCCGCTGTCCGATACGGCTAGCGAGGCGCTGGCCGAGCCGGAGTCGTACAACAAGGGCTTGATCCGGATCTACGAGACCATAGCGGCCGACTACCTGTATGCCGACCCGATGCGCCTGATGGTCTTCCCCGACAATCACGACCGGCCGCGCATGCTGGCCACGGTCGACAACAAGGTCGAGCTGGCGAAGTCCAACCTGATCCTGATGGCGACCACGCGCGGCATCCCGCAGGTGTTCTACGGCACCGAGGTCCTGATCAGCAGCCCGAAGCAGCGCGACGACGGCGTGCTGCGCGCCGACATGCCGGGCGGCTGGGCGGGCGACCGGGTGAATGCCTTCACCGGCGCCGGCCTGTCGCCGGTCCAGCGCGACATGCAGGGCTTCGTGCGCACGCTGTTCAACTGGCGCAAGACCAGCTCGGCGGTCACGCAGGGCAAGCTGACCCACTACCTGCCGAAGGACGGTAGCTACGTCTACTTCCGCCATGACGGCAAGCAGACCGTGATGGTGGTGCTGAACAAGAATGCCGGCGACACCCGCCTCGATCTGGGGCGCTTCGCCGGCATGATCAAGGGCGCGCGCAGCGCCACCAATGTCCTGACCGGGGCCCGGGTGGACCTGGGCGCGCCGCTGGCGCTGCCGGCCATGACCTCGGTGGTGCTGGCGTGGTAAGCGCCGGCGGCAGGCGGGTGCTGGTGGCCGGCGGCGTCGGCATCGACACCATCGTGCAGGTGCCCGCGCTGCCGCTGGCGATGGCCGATTCGATTCACGTGCCGCCGGTCGTCGACTACGTGGCGCACACCGGCAACGGCGTCGCCCTCGGGCTGCTGGCGCTCGGCCATCACCCGGTGCTGATCGACTTCATCGGCGACGACCCTCAGGCGCAGCTGATCCACGCTCGTTACCGCGAGCGCGGCCTGCCCTTCGACTACCTGGTCCACCCGAGCGGGACCCGGCGCAGCGTCAACCTGGTCGCCCCCGACGGGCGCCGCCTGTCGCTGTACGACGGCCGCCACCCCGACAGCGTGCGCATGCCGCGCACCTTCTACCTGCCGCGCATGCAGGAGGCGGAACACGTCCACCTGAGCATCATGCCCTGGGCGGCCGCGCTGTTCGACGACGCCGCCGCCCTCGGCCTGCCGGTGTCGACCGACCTGCACGACTGGGACGGCGGCAATCCCCATCACCTGGGCTTCGCGCGGCGCGCCGACCTGGTGTTCCTGAGCGCCGCGGCGCTGGGCGGGGGCGTATTCGACACGATGCGCGCCATCCTGCGCGAGGGCCGGGCGCGGCTGGTCGTGGCGACCGCCGGCGCGGCCGGCAGCCATGTACTGGAACGGGGACAGGAGCGGATCCGGCACACCGCCTGCGCCATGCTGGACGGGCCGGTAGTGGACAGCAACGGCGCCGGCGACGCCTTCTCCTCCGCCTTCCTGCACGCCTGGTTCGAGGGCGCCACGGTGGACGAATGCATGCGCACCGGGGCCATCGGCGGCGCCTTCGCCTGCCGCTTCCACGGGACGGCCGAGCGCAGCCTGGGGCTGGACGAGCTGGCGCGGTATCGCGCCGGCTCAGGCCTTCAGGAGGCGCGCTAAGGCCTTGCCGCCGGGCGCATCGGGGAACAGGGTGCGCGCCATGCGTTGCGGATCGATCCGGAACGCCTCGGCGCAGGCCTGGGAAATCAGGCTGTCGAGACCCAGCGTCGGGCGCAGGTCGCGTCCCTCGAACAGGTCGCCCGGGGCCAGGCCCGGCCAGTCCGCCACCACCCGGCCGCCCTGCACCGCGCCGCCGAGCAGCATGGCGGCCGCGCCGGTGCCATGGTCGGTGCCGCCGGTGCCGTTGGCCGCCGCCGTGCGGCCGAACTCGGTCGCCACCAGCACCATGGTATGGTCCCAGGCGGCTCCCAGGCCCTGGCGCAGGCCGGCCACCAGGGTATCCAGGTTGCGCAGCTGGGCCGCCAGCCGGCCGGCCTGGCCGCTGTGGGTGTCCCAGCCGCCGGTCTCGATCATCGCGATGCGCGGGCCGTCCGCGCGCGCGAGAAAGGCGGCGGCCATGCGTCCCAGTTCGCCCGGCTCCTGGCGCCTGGCCTTGCCATCCATGCCGCCTGCCATGCCGCGCGCGTCCATGGCGGCGGACCACAGCGCATGCAGCTGGGGATCGTTCGCATACAGCTGCTGCACGCGCAGCATCAGGTCCTCGTTCGCGTCCGGCAGGCCGGACGGGGCATAGGACGGCACCGGCAGGCTTCCCCGCAGCGCCATCGGCACGGTCGGGGCGAAGGCGATGGCGCTCCTGCCGCGCTGCGACAGCAGGGCCACCAGGCGGTTCATCCAGCCGTCCTTGAGCGCGTAGGCGGCGCGCCCGCCGGTTTCGAGAATGTTCTGGCCGTCGAAGTGCGAGCGCTCGCGGTAGGGCGAGGCCACGGCGTGGAAGAAGCTGGCCTGGCCCGCGTCGTACAGCGCGTGCAGCGTGGCCAGCGACGAATGCAGCGCGAAGCTGCCGTCGAGCCGGAGCGCGCTTTCCGGCGCGATCGCCAGCGCGCCGCGCAGGCGCGCATAGCCCGGATCGGCGGTCGGGATCACGGTGTGCAGGCCGTCGGCCGCGCCGCGCTGGATGATGAAGACGAAGCGCCGCTCGCCCGGGATGGCGGCGCCGGCGAAGCTGAGGCGCGGCCCCGCCAGCAGCGCGGCGGCGGCGGCCAGGAAGGCGCGTCGGTCGAGA